>CAZOKY010000023.1:0-14202 GCA_964580705.1 Microcaldota archaeon
CTTCAGCGACACTGCCAGAAAACACAAAGTCGTCAGGGCAAGAATTCAGTCTTTCCCTGACGACTTTGTGTTTTCTGGCAGTGTCGCTGAAGTCAGGCGGCAAATTGGAAATGCCGTTCCGCCTCTTGGAATTAAGCCCGTAGCTGAACAGTTATTGCGGATGTTGCA
Source organism: Microcaldota archaeon (assembly GCA_964580705.1). Classification (GTDB taxonomy): domain Archaea; phylum Micrarchaeota; class Micrarchaeia; order Norongarragalinales; family Norongarragalinaceae; genus CAITNU01. Next base: position 169 of record CAZOKY010000023.1, read on the forward strand.
ACTGAAAGAACCCGCTAAAACAGTTAAAACAAGACAAAAGAAACTACTTTATCCAGTTACGGCAGATATTTCCGCGTCAACACCTTAGTTCCCGCGTTAAGGTGGCTTTTTTAAGGTATTTTGAGTTCTCCTTTTATGCCTGAAGAAAAGGACGAGCTTTCAAAAGCAGACGCTTTAGAATTTCTTGGATTACAAGAAAAAGTTTTTGAAAACTATTTTAAAAACGCGGCAGAATTCAGCCCCCTGCCCCGACAAGGAAAAGGCAGGTTTTATTTCAGCAAAAAACTGCTTGAAAAATGGATTGAAAACTACAAGTGGCGAACGGTAGTTTTAGACCGCGAAGACTATCGGCTTTGCCTTGACTTTGCTTTAGCGCAACACTTTCGAGGCTACGTTCTTTCCGACTGGGGAACTGGACGGCAAAGAGAATTCGGACAGAAAATGACGAACTGGATTAAAGGGCAACTCGCGGAAGTTGCGGTTAAGAAGTTTTTTGAAAAGGAGTTTTCCCTTAAAGTAGAGCTTGACTTTGCAATTAGAGATGAAATCGTTCCGCAAGACATTACTGGGATTTTTGAAGCACACAACGTCAAAAGGCATCCCAAAATCAATGTTAGTATAAAATCATCAAAACCCAAAAGTGCATATCTCGTGCTGGGGGAAAATGAAATAACTCTCGAAAACAGGCGTTCAGACGTCTATATTTTTTGTAGACCAGACCTTCCTGACGACCACTTGTTAAGGCTTACTAAACAGCAGATAATGCTTGAAGTAGAGAAACAGCAACACTACTCAACCTACAAGGAAAAAATCCCAGACTTTGCGCCTGTGCCTTGCGAAATCGCGGGTTTTTGTTGGCTTGATGAACTTGAAAAAGTTACTGAAATTCCCAGTCAAGAGTTTGACGGAACAAGATACGTCAAGCAGACTGGAAAACTACATCGAGATAAAAAAGACTGGAAAACCTTAATTTCCCGACTTTAGCTACTCGTGTAAAACTTCGTGTTCCCAGATTCTTATTACGCGGTAGCCTTTTTTTCGCAGGTTTTTTGCGGAGTTCTCATCCTGTTTATTGTTTCCGCGAATTTTTTTCAGCCAATATTTTCTGTTTGATTTAGGCTGAATAAAGTGTTTTGGACACTTATGCCAGAAACAGCCGTGAATGAAAACCGCCGTTTTAGTTTCAGGCAGTATTAAGTCGGGGCTTCCTTTGATTTTAGGGTGCATTTTATGTTTGATTTTAAGGCGTTTCAGGATTGCGTGAACGATTTTTTCGGGTTTAGTCCACTTGCTTCTAATTCTCGACATATTAAAACTGCGTTGCGCTTTCGTATGAACATCCATGCAAAACGTTAAGCGGCAGGCGTTTAAAGAAACCGACTTTGTGAGCAGTTTTTAGACTTCTTGAGCAAAAACGACTTTATGAGCAAAGCTACTGGCGGGCACTAGGGGCAAGGATTTTTAAGGAGTTCGAACAGAAATTTATATCGCGGCGCTTCGGCGTCGAAACTATTTCTTCAAGTTTTCCTTCTGGTGAATTCCGCTGTAGAGATGCTTTGCGTCCTCACTCATTTTCACGAAAATCATTTGCGCGACTTTCGCGTTCCTCTTCAGCTTCAAACCTTTGCCTCCGACGATTAGGCAGGCTTCCCCCCTGCCTTCGTAGCCGGGGTCCCACCATCCGACGTGAACTAGGCAACCGCAGCGAGCGAGCGACGAGCGGGAAACGGTCAAGGCGGCGATTCCCGCAGGGAGTTTCACGGCTTCGTTAAAGCGAATCTTGTAGTTTCCGGGCTTCAAGTAAAGCCAGTCCTTCTCGTCGAAAGAAACTTCCGCTGCTTTCGGGATTACCCTCTCGCTGTTATCGAAATCCAACGCGCCCGCTTCGCCGCTTGCGAGCTCGAAAACTTTTTCGATTGTCAAGTCGACGCTCGCGGGCTGCAACTGTTGCGCTGCGTCAACGAACCCGGTAACGAGCCCTTGCTTTTTTATGAGTGAAGCGATTTCCTGTTTGCTGAGAATCAAAGTAAACCCCCCTCTTCTTTCTCCAACGCAAAATAAGTTAGTCGCGTCATTAAACAAGGAAGCTTAAAAAAGCGTTTCCAACGCCCAACGCTCGCTTCAGCGCGGGTAGTTAAAGCTCGCGAAACCGAGCAGGATGAAGATTGCGATTACGGCGAGCCACGAGCCCGCGAGCGAGAAAACGTTTTGAATCGCGTAACGCGCGTCCGTAAACAACAACGCCGCGAAAGCGAGGACGAGCAAAGCATTACTCCAATTAGACACGCGCGATTCAACTCCCCCAATTCGAGAAAATGTAGAAAGCCAAAAGCAACGCTATCAGCGTCGGAAAACTAGGCACGGAAAGCTCCGACACTATGAAGTTGGGAATTGAAAAAACTAAGTCGGGAAACGAGTAGTCGAACCGCAAGTCGGTAAACAAGAAGGCGCACAACAACGCGGCAATCAAGTAATTAACGAAGTCACTCACTCTGCTTCTCCTTTTTTCAATTCTTAAACGCGTTTTTGCGCGGGGGTTTTTTCAAGTCTTCAAGTCTTGCTCCACCAAGCGAGCGCGAACAAGAACAACACGAACAAAACCACGGTATCCAAACCGTTCAATAAATTCGTTACAAAGTAGCGCGCGTCGTCCGAAAAAACTATTACGAGCAAAACAATAATCCACCAGTAATTCATTTCAGCCACCCCTCTAATCGCCCGCTTTAACTCGAAACAACGCCGTAATCGCCTGAATCGTAATTTCCGGAACCGTAACCGCCGCCGCTTGAACCGATTCCGCTGAAGGAAGCGCCGTCGCTTGCATCGCCGAGTTCGGAAGCGCTGCCACCGCTTCGCCCGCGCGTCCCGCGCCGCGATTTCTTGCGCAAGACGCCGTTCAAATCCGAAATGCTTTCCCGCAACGCGGAAATAGAATCACGAAAACCGTTTTCGCCCGAAACAACCGCAGAATCGCCGTCTTTTTCTTCTTCCGCGTAGCGCGAGTTGTACACGCAGCGTTCCACGCCCGCTTCTCCTTCAAACGCTTCACCAGACTCGCTCAAGTTTGACGGCTCGAATACGACTGCGCCGTCCACGCTCGCGAGAACGCCCTCGTTTTTCGAAGCGCGTCCGCCACGCGCCGCGCGCTCCGCGCGCTCGTTCTCGACTTCCTTCAAGCGTTGCGCGAGCGTCTTACGGCCGCCGCTTTCGCCCGCGCCTTCGCTTTCAACAGAATCGTTGAATTCTTCCGCCAGAGTTTTTTGTCCTTCGTCGCCGTCCGCGCCGCTGCCCGCGCCGCTGCCCGCGCCGCCGCCAGCTCCGCGCTTGTTTTCAGCCAAGTCGAGCGCGCGCTCGGCGTACTTGTACTTGTAGTAAGCGTAAGCGTCGAACAACGCGCCGACGACTACCCCGCCGAATAAAAGCGCAGTCACTTCGCTCATTAAATTAATTCCCACCTTTTCTCCGCATTCTTCGTCGCGGAGAGTGCAAAAATAATGCCCGAAACACCCTTATAAAACTATGCAGTAGTAACAAAAAACGGTTTGATTAAAAGGCCTGGTTTGGCTGCAAGTTTTTTCGGCAACTCCTTGAAGACGCGATTGTTTTAACGCGCGCGGATTCACTTCGCCCGCAAACCGATTAAGCGAAGCAAACTGGCGATGAACGCGGCGAAACCGAAAATCAAGACGGTAAACAAAGTTTCGCGCCGAGCTTCTTCGCCAAATCCTTGAGTTTTACTCGCTCTTGAGCCGCGCTGTCGCGCTCGCGAATCGTGCAATCCTTTTTCTCGAGAGAATCGTAATCGATTGTGACGCACGCAACGACACCGATTTCGTCGCTGCGCGCGTAACGCTTGCCTATGCTTCCGCCTTCATCGTACTCGACCGCGAAACCCTCTTTCCTTAACGTTTCAAACACTTCCCGCGCTTTTTCCGCCAAACCGTCTTTCTTCATTAACGGGAAGACGCAGACTTGAATCGGCGCGATTTTCGGGTTGAGCGACAAAACAGTTCTAGTTTCGTTTTTCGCGTCCTTCTTTTCGTTGAAAGCTTCGCACAACAACGTGAAAATCAAGCGGTCAACGCCCAACGAAGGTTCGATAACGAAAGGCGTGATTTTTTGTTTGGCTTGGTCGTCGAACACGCCGAATTCTTTCCCGCTCTTCTTCGCGTGCGCCTTCAAATCGTATTCGCCTCGGTCGGCGACGCCCATCAACTCCTTCCAACCCATTCCCGGGAAATCGTATTCCACGTCCCACGTTTCGCGCGAATAGTGCGAGAGTTCGTCGCTAGTGTGCTGGCGCAACCGCAAGCGCGTAGTCGGGATTCCGAGTGACGCGAACCAGTCGACGAACTCGGCTAGCCAGTACGCGACCCACTTGTTTGCAATCGTTTTTTCGTAAACCAACTTGCCGAAACTCGCCTTCCTTATTTCCTGCGCTTCCGTTTTAGCGTGCTGCGCTTTCGAGTCGAGGAAAGCAACCTCTATTTCGCTTAATTTTTTGGGAATCTCGCACTCGTCGAGCTTCCACGGGTGAATGAAGAACTCTATTTCCAACTGCGAGAACTCACGCGAACGGAAAACGAAGTTGCGGGGAGAGATTTCGTTGCGGAAAACGCGGCCCGACTGCGCTATGCCGAACGGAAGCGTTTTACGGCACGCCAACGCGAGGCGAGGAAAATCCACGAACATGGATTGCGCCGTTTCCGGACGCAGAAACGCAGTGGCCTTACAACTATCTTCTCCGGCGGGCGCGGCGCCAACTGTCGTGGGGAACATTAGGTTGAACGTCTTGATTTCGCTGAGAGCGCCTTTGCAGCGTGGGCAAACGATTTTTTCCGTGACGAGCATTTCCGCGAGTCGCTCGAGCGACAAGCCGTCAACGCTTTTCTTGAGTTCTTGCTCGACGAGGTGGTCGGCGCGGTATTTCGAACGGCATTTCGCGCATTCCACGAGCGGATCGTTGAACGAGGCGAGGTGGCCGCTTGCTTCGAGGACCGCACGAGGCGTTACGATCGACGCGTCGAGCGCGACGACGTCTTCGCGCCCGTCAACGAATCGTTTGAACCAATCCGCTTCAAGGCGTCGCTTGAGCGTTGCGCCGTAACCCGCGTAATCGAAGAATCCCGCGAAACCGGTTCCTTGGTTTTGTGACGTGAGGGCGGCGTAAGGCTCGGCGCTCGGGAAAATCAAGGCGCGGCGCGCGCACAAATTCACGACTTTTTCGAACGAGTCAGCAGGCATGATGAAATCAAATCCTCGATTCCGCAGTCAATTGCGGGTTAAATCAACCGCATTATTAAACAAGAGTCACTATAAAATTGGTTCGATTTTTATTTTTCGTTTCGCAAGCGCCAGTGTTTAAAGGCGCGAACGATTTAAAACCTGTTCCAAAGAGAGGTGCGTTGCATTGCAAAACGATTCAAAAAACTTTAAAACCGATTTCAGGAAAAAAGCGTTCGACAAGGCGCGCCGCGGAGTAGCTGAAGCGTTCTCGAAGAAAGACGCTTCGCTCATTCAAGCTACGAGGGCGCTCGACGACTTGGACAACATTAAATCCTTGATGTCGCAGAGGCTCGCGGAATGGGTTGGCGCGAGTTTTCCCGAATACAAGCTGCAGAACGACGAGAATACTGCCCGCGTTTTCGCCGCATTCGGCTCCAAAGAAAAATTCAAGGAAGAACCCCTCGCCGCGATCGTGGGCGCGCCGAAAGCCGCCGAGCTCGTCGCCGCCGCGAAAACTAGTTACGGAGTCGAATTCACTGAAACCGAACGCGAAGCAGTCAAGACGTTGGCGGCGTTGACGGCGGCGGTTTACGCGGAACGCTCCATCCTCCAGGAATTCGTTGAATCAACCGCGCGAACGAACGCGCGCAACCTTTCAACGCTCATCGAGCCTTTGCTCGCGGCGCGCTTGATTTCGCTCGCGGGCGGACTCGAAAAACTCGCGAAAATGCCCGCATCGACGATTCAAGTCATCGGCGCCGAAAAAGCGCTCTTTAAACATTTACGCACAGGCGTTTCCCCGCCCAAGCATGGACTAATTTTTCAATCGCCGTTAATCAACGGCGCGCCTTTGCACCAACGCGGCAAAATCGCTCGCGCTCTCGCGACGAAGTTAAGCATTGCTTCGAAAGCGGATTGGTTTACGGGCAACTTCATCGCCGAGAAATTGAAGGCGACGTTGGACGCGCGCCTCAAACAAATCCGCGAGGGGCCTCAGCCTAGCGAGGAGAAGAAGCAGGAATTGCGCGCTAATGAACAACGCAGGCAAGCGGACAGGCAACGCGACTGGCAGAACGCGCGGAACCAGCGTAATCCGCAACGCAGTCCTCAGCGCGGTCCTCCGAGAAGCGGTAGCGGTTTTCGCCCTCCAAGTGGAGGCGACAACCGCGAGTTCCGCAAGCGCGACGGCGAACGGCGCGATTACGCGGCTGGCGCAAGCCATGAGCGGCGCGAGTTCGGGCACGGCGAACGCACGCAAGGCGGTCAACGCGGCGGTTTCGAACACGATAACCGCGGTCCGCGCGAGCAGCGCGGCGGGCAAGGCGGATTCCGGAAATTCAACAAATTCAAGCGCTGAAACACTCTTTTTTTTCGTTCAAAATTTTTTATTTTTTTCAATTTTTCATTTTTTTTAAAATTTTTTCCATTCCCGGAATTAGAATGTATTGGCGTTAGGGAGTTGCTTTAACTTGGCTTTGAAGGCGTTGTGCGTAGCCGACTTTCACGGAAGCGGGCAAGCGCTCGAATTATTGAAAAAGCTTTTGGCTCTAGAGAAACCCGACGTCGCAATCGTCGCAGGCGACGTAACGCAATTCAGCGAACCCGGCGCGATTGATTACGCCAAGAACGTCGTTGACGCGGTGCGCGCAAGCGGGGCGGAGTGCGTTGCTGTTCACGGGAACACTGATTCGTTGCAAGTGAAAATGTTTCTCGAACGCGAAGGCGTCAGCATTCACAACAAGAAGCGCGTCGTGAAAGGAAGCGACGGAACGGAAATCGAGTTCGTGGGTTACGGCGGCAGCGCGCCGACCCCGTTTGCAACGGCGATAACTTACAGTGAAGCCCAGATTTACGCGGACTTGACGAAACTCGTTACGAAGGATTCTGTTCTCGTGACGCATTCTCCGCCGTTCGGTTTGCCTCGCGAACTCGATAAGACGTTTGATTTGAATCACGCGGGAAGCAGGAGCGTGCGGCGCGTTATCGACGAGAAGCGCCCGCGAGCTTGCGTTTGCGCGCACGTTCACGAACGCCAAGGCGAAGCGAACGTTCTCGGCTGTAAAGTCGTAAAGCTTGCGCCGCTCAGTGAGGGGCGTTACTGCGTTCTGGATATTGAAGCGCAGGCGTTGCGCGCCGACTTCCGCTGAAGACTTGAAGACTCGAAAACGCGCGTTCTACCTTACTTCTTTTCTTCGCCCGGCAAGTCGCACTTGTATTCCATAACGTCGTTTCCGCGGCAACGGAAGTCGTTGGTTTTTCCGGACGAGCACTGCGTCGGCTGGAACGTGCTGGGTTTGAAAATGTCGTCGAGCGGAACGCACGACTTGTGGTCGTCGAGTTTCCACAACGGAGTGCAAACCCATTTTTGTTTTAACGTGCCTGCGTTAAGCAACCGCGCGATTTCAGTGTCGGCGGGGTTCAAATACTTCTTGTCGGTTTCCGAGTAAGCCCAAGTCCTGAAGCACAACGGCATTGAAGCGACGTCGGTAACGCCCTCGATTCTTTGAGTGAGAAAACTATTGTATTGCGTTTCGTTCAAATACCCAAACTTGTCTTTTGAAGTTGTTGAACTGAACAAAGATGTTAGAACATCCGTAACGGCTCCAGTGGTAACGCTTGTTCCCAGGTTTTCCATCAACTTAGAGTCAACAGTATTCAAACCTATTCCTCCTGCTACCGAAGCCACTGTCTTTAAAGTGTTCAAACAAGTTTTGCCGTCGACTGCTGAAACGCCGTCCTTCCAGCAAGTCGCCGCGTCGTCGTAAACCTGCCACTCGCCGCTTGAAGGCGCCTTCTCGACATTCGGTTCGCCTTCAACGCAGTAAGCGAGTTTCTGCGTAACCGTGTTTCCGCCGAGCTGACACCGTTCCGTACTCGGCTTCTGTTTGTCAGGCGTTCCGCCCAAGTAAGGCGACAAGCAACCCGTCAAGAAACCAACGCCTTCAGTCGAACGACTAATTACTTCCTGAATCGCGCCGAGTCCAGTCCACGCCTTCGGTTTCTCCAACGAAATCCATTCCCCGCTTCCCGCAGCGGAGTCGGACGACTCGACGTCCTTCGGCCTAATCGAGTAAACTTCGACTCCCGCGCCGACTCCCGTTACTTTATCGCCGCGTTTGAGCACGACGTTCAAGTGAATGTCTACGGGAACAACGTAATTCCTCTTGTAGTAAGTTCCGCTGCGCGGCTGCAACGCGCCCGTCAAACGGTTCGCGAACACGTCCGTAAACGTTCCGCCGGGCGCCATCGCGTCGCCGAAACCGAACGCGTAATTGAGGAGAGAGGAATCGCAAGCCGTTTCAGTAAACGAGTCTTGGTAGATTTCGCCGAATCCTTCAGTCTGCAAGTCGGTTCCGTACGACGAACCCAAATAGTCGATGCTGTTCGCTTTTTCGGCGCAAGCGTTCTTTATTTTCGCTAGCGGGTCCATCCCCAAATTCTTGCAAATCAAGTAAGCGCCTTGTTGCCCCATGTAGTCGGCTAACGAGTCGTCTACCGCGCGTTTGAATAATGCGGCGTTTCCGTCTACGATGTTGCCGTCGTAATACTCTTCCACGTCCGCCAAAATGAGTTTGAAGACGTTGTTAGCTTCAATCCTTAGCTGGGCTTGCGCCGCCTTGTATTCGGCTTCGTTGCAGCACTTGCCGTCGCTGCACTGCAACGCGGCGTCGTCGGCGTAAGCCAACGGGTTCAAGTTGACGCCGCCGGCGACGTCCGTGAATTCGCGCACTCCCGCTTTCGCGTTGATTCCGACTACTGGCTGCGTTGCGCCGTCAGGCAAGTCGTAGTAAACGCGCGTGACGCCCACGCTTTGGCTCGGCAAAACGAGTTCGCCGTTTGCTTCGCCCAGCGAGTAAATCGGTTTGGCTACTAGTTCGTTTTCGCTCGACTGTTGCGCCTCGCGCCCCGTCAAAACGAGTTTTTGTCCTGCTTGCATGTTGTTCACGAAGAATCCCGCGTCCACGTTAGCGTCCGCGCTTCCCGCCTGCATCGTGTAAGGCGTGAACAAGAAAGCGTACTTCGCGATTTCTTCATCCTCGTTCGCTTCGACGACCATCGTCAATTCAACGCTGTAATCCACGTTTTGAATCGGGCTGATTTTCAACGTCAAACTTTCCGCGCCATCGACGGGTTTCGCGAACAATTTGCCGTCAGCGCTCCAATAGTATTCGACGCAACCGTCTTTAGGCAGGAAGAATATCTTCCACGTGTTGGCGGCTTGCGGGGGAACCACTCCGAGCGCGGCGCCCACGTCGCCCGGAAGCGACGCGAGCTTGTCGAAAACCGACGGTTCGTCGCCTCGCTTGAGTTGGAAGCACTTCTCGTTGCCGGACGACAACTGCGCCTTGAAGTCGGCGCCTACGCCTCCGAACTGGTTGTAAATAGAGAACGCCATCGCGTTAGTCGGAACAATCGCGTTGATTTTCTTCGTGCAAGTCACGCGCAACGCGCCGGTTGCTTCGCAATTGTCCGCAGTGCGCGCGACTCGCAACCCCGCCATGTCGTAAACGATCTGGGTTTTCGCGCTCGCGCCCACGCTCGTCTTCTTCACTTGCGGGTCGAGCAACGCGCGCGCGTGGTACTGCGCCAGGCGCCGCGCCAAAATGTTTTGGAAATTGAATTTCGCGGGCGAACAATCAATTGCTTGGTAACTCGTGCAGTTCACGAACACCGGCGCCTCGTAAGCGTTCTTCGGCGCAGTGTACAACGGAGTGCAGTTCTTCGCCGCGAACAACGCGTTGCACTCGGTTTCGCTGCACAACGAACAGTAAGCCGCATCGCACGCCTGCGCGGGTTTTTCGCGCTGCAGGCATTTGACGAAGACGTTCGCGCCTTGCGGGTTGCGCGCGTACTTCGCTTCGCACGAGTCGTTCAACGCTTCGCTCGAACACTCGCTTTCCGTGCACGCGACGCAGTTTTCGCTGGTGCAGTTCGACGCGTTCGCGGGCGTCGGCGTAGGCGAAACATCGAACTTCGAGCAATTCACGTTCAACCACGCGGTCTCGCTCGACGAGCCTCCGTTCGACGGCAACACCGAATTAAAAACAAGGTAGCATTTGCCGTTGCGCAACGGTTCAAGCTCGATTTTAGCGTTCTTGTTTTTCCTCACCAAGAAAGACCAAGTGTTCGAATCCTTTTGAGTAACGCCGGAACCGCGCAAGGCAGCGCATTGCACTCCGTTGAACGAAGCCAGAACGGGCACGTCTAATCCGAGAGCGCTCGAAACTTCCAGCGAAACCGGGTCGCAGCCAAGGCGCACGTCGTTCAAGTCGCGCGAAAACTCTAGGAACTCCGCCGCCGTAACGTCCACGCTTGCCCTGACGGAAGAAAAGCCTTTGCGTTCAACGACGACGTTAAACGAACCCGGCAAGGCGGCGTTCAAGCGCTTGAAAACGTAACGGCCGTCTAAACCGCGTCCTTCGCTTGCGTCGCCTGCAATCGCGTAATCGCCGTTAGGCGAGCCGCCGAAAACGAATCCGCCTTCATCCGTCTCACGCAAAGAAACGCGTGCGTCTTCAATCGGCGAGCCGTCGTCCGCGCGCTTGACTATTACGGTGAACGTAGACGGAGTTTGAACGGAGAGGTTCGCGGGCGAAAACGTCAAAAGCATTTTGGCGAGCCCTTCGACTACGACGAAGCGTTGCGCGCTCGCAACCGAGTCGCCTCCGTTTCCTTCGACGAGCGAGAACTTGAGTAAAGCTTGTTGGGAAGGCAAACGCGCTTTCACGGGCAGCGTCAGCGCGGTTTCCCCGTTTTCGTCGTAACGCAGCGCGATTTGCGCCGAGCTTCCGTCCGCCGACTCTTGCGACTGCAGGGAAAGCGCGTCATCAACCGCGACGCGCAACGCGCCGCCGGCAGCGCCCGTGAAAGAACGAATCGAGACGCGGGCGTTGAAACGCGAGTTCGTCTTGACTTTGAATCCGTCACCGTCTTGAGAGGGGTCATCGACGGCGTCGTTGTCTTCGGAATCGAATGAAACCGTTATGCAAGCGTCGTTAGTGCACGAGCTTTCGCCTTCGACGACTGAGTAGGAACGCGATTGCGTCGCGGCGCGGCACCAATCTTTTTCCGCGGTTTTCTCGTTGAAACCGAGTTCGCCGTCTAAAGGCGAACGGTAGAACACGTCTTTCTTTCTTGAGTAAGCGCGGTAGTAAACGACTATTCGGTCTTTCGAGCGAGCGCCGGGTTTCACGAAAACTTTCGCGGCAATGGTGCGCACCCCGAAAACGCTTGAGCTTGAACCCGAAGCGCCCGCGTCGGATGCGCTTGCGTACTCCCAATTAACCCACTTGGCTCCGCCGCTTTCCTGGCTCGCTAAATCGCTGACGCAATCGTCGCCGTCGTTCCAAGCGCTGCTCCACAAAACGCTGACGTTGTCGTTCGAATCGCCTGAATCAAAATAAGTTATCGCCGCCGCTTCGTCGGAAGCGCTTTGCTTGTCGCCGACCCGCAGGAACGCTCCGTTAGCGTTGGCTCCGCCCGGGAAATTAACCGTCAACAGCGCGCGGTAAACGCGGCCGTTATCCAACTGTTTCGCGTCACCGGGCAATGCGCTTGCTCCCGTCGGTTGGAGTTCGAATGAAAGAATCTTGAGTTCGCGGCTCGCGTTAAGCGAAACGACCAGCAGTTTTTTCTCCGCGCGTTCTTCAGCGGCTAAAACGATTTCCTCGCTCTCCGCGGGAGCGTAATTGTCCGCAGCCGCCCGCACGAAGAATTGTTTTCCAGCTTTTATCGTGAGATCGCAAGAATAATTGTCTTGCGCTTTAGAGGAACAATAATCGTAAACCTCTTTCGAGTCGACGAGAACCGCGTCAAAACGCGCGGCGACCGCGTTGCCTCCCGCGGCGTCTTCCGCGTTCACTCGCAAAAAGCCTACTTCCGAATCAAGAGTTACCGTGGCGTTCATTTCTTCCTCGATTGCCGGAATAAACAAATCGCTTTTGCCGGAGCGCGAGCCGAGAGTCGCGCGGAAACCGTATTCGCCGTCGATTGGGACGCCCGCGAATTCAGTCCAACCGTCGGCGCCCGTCTCTTGAACCGGCAAGCCGGAGTAAAACCCGTCGCCCGTCACCATGAAAACGCGCGCGAGTTGTTGCGGCGTTGCTTCGTCGTCGACGACGAGCGCGCGAACGACCGCGTTGTTGCCTGCAACGAGGGGCATGAGCGCAATCGTTTTCGCGGAGCCGGTTTCGACGCTTCGGTCGAGGTAAGGAAGGAATCCGTCCGCGCTCGCTATCGCGTAAACTTGCGCGCCTTCCGCGATTTCGAACGATGCTTCGCCGTTTTCGTCGGTCAACACGGAAGCTACGGAGCGCAACGGGTTCGCGAGCGAGTACAACGAAACGAGGGCTCCGCTTACTGGAATTTCTTCGTTCGAGTTCGAGCCGTCAACTATTTTGAAGTCTGACCGCGTAGTCGGAACTACGCCTGACGGCTGGAGGACGACGTCGAAAAGCGTTTGGCTGGCGACCGTACGCAAATCGTTTTCGTATCCTCCGTTGTAAGAAGCGTACGCTTCCGCGTCGTCAGGCTCGACGACGACGTAAACGCTGGTGCCCAACGCGGCAACCGAATCGAAGAACGCGGGACCCGAGACGTCGCTGAACCCTTCGGACAACGGAGTTACGGAGTCGGCGTCGTAAAGCGTGACTCGCGCCGCAACGCTTTCGCCGTCTTCGTTGCGCACGTCGACGCGAACGCTTCCTTTTTCTTCAATGTCGCCGCCGATTTGCTGTCCTTCGCCGTCGGTTTCGAATTGCTGGTCTGAAGTCAACTCGAGTTCGCAGTAACCGCTTGAAGCGAAGCAGGTCTTGTACTCGCCTTTGAATCCGTCGAGCGAAGCGCGCACGTTGAAGAAATCGTCTTCGTTCTCGAAAAATATTTCGGCGCGTCCCGTCGCGTCCGTCTCGAGGCGCTTCGTTTCGCCCGTTGAAGGGTCGGCGTAAGTGAGCGTGACGCCTCCGAGTTCGCTGCCTAAAAGACTCGTGACGGTAACAACGATTTTTTGTTCCGGCGAGGGAATCGCCGCGCCCGAAAACTGTAGGGTAAGCGTTTTGTCGGCGGTGTTGAATTCCTTGGACGCCGACGCGAAGCCAGTCGACTGCGCGGTCGCCGTCGCCGCTTTGCCGTCAGGGAGTCCCTTGAATTCCGCGACGCCGTTCGCGTTCGTTTTCGCGTAAAACGATTGCCCGTCGGCAACGATTTTCACGGAAGCGCCGTCAAGCGGTTGCCCGTCCGCGTCGAGAACGTTTACCGTAAAGATTTCCTGCGGCGCGGCGTTGAATACGCCGAGATAAAAAAGCGCGACGCCCGCGATTACGGCGAGAAGCAAGACGAATATTGGAAAGGAAGGTATTCCGCGGGATTCAATGGGATTGACGAACCAGTCGTAAACGCGGAGGAAAGAAAGTTTGTCCATCAATCCGTAGTAAGCGTTTTCAAGCGATTCGTACAAACCCATTAGAAACCAACTCCGCAGTAAGCAATCCCGCAACAATCAATCCCGAAAAAAGCGAAGAACGCCGTCTTCGAGAGAATGCGAGCGGTTGATGAAAACCTTGCGGAAAGAATAGGGGCGCACCGCTTTTTAAAAACTGCTTTGAACTCTCAAAACACTCTCAAAAACTCTTTTTAAGTCCGACGCGGAAACAAGTTGGGATCCGCATGCGTTTTTGGGTGCATTTGGCAATAGCCGCAATAGCGGCGCTCGCCGCAACCGCAGCGCTAGAACAATTCGCGGACGCGCACGTCTTTTCCAACGCTTTGTTGCTCGCTCAAATCGCGGCGGTAACCGCTCTCGGAGCGGCG
>CAZOKY010000024.1:0-13247 GCA_964580705.1 Microcaldota archaeon
CGGGAAAATCAACATTGGAATTATGCGGATGCGGTCGCCTTTGATGACGAGCCAGTTCTTCCAAACGATGGAACGGATTTTTTTCCAGTCGAGGAGCTTTTCGCCGCCGTCAGCGCTCGCGCCGCCGTTACTGCCGCCGTTGTTTTTCATTATCTTGGCCATGAATATTTAAACCTTGAATTTTCGGACTTCATTTCGTAGTTAACGCGATGAACACGTCTTCCAGCGTCGGCTCCTTCCCGCTTTTCCCTCCTTTTCTTCCGATTTTCTTTTTCAATTCCGTTGGCGTGCCGACTTCGATGAGTTTCGCGTTGTTCATGATAGCGATTCTGTCGCAGAGCTTGTCCGCCTCATCCATGTCGTGAGTCGTATAAACGACGGTAATCCCGTTTTCCTTGTTTAAACGCCGCGTGAGCTCGCGCAACGCGATTCGACTGTGCGGGTCCAAACCCGTAGTAGGTTCGTCCATAAACAAAATCTTGGGTTTGTGTAGAAGGCCAGCCGCGACTGAAAGGCGTTGCTTCATTCCTCCCGAGAAACCGCCGGCTTGCACGTCGCGCTTGTCCCACAACTCCGCGATTTCGAGGAGTTCCTTCGTGCTCTCCGCGATTTCGCCTTCAGGCATGCCGTACAACTCGCCGATGTAACGCAAATTCTCGAGCGGAGTGAGTTCGTCGAACAACGCGAATTGTTGCGGGACGACGCCGATGATGCCGCGCACTCCCGCCGACTCTTTCGAGACGTCGAATCCTCCGACTCGCGCGCTCCCCGCCGTAGGCGAAATCAGCGTCGTCAACATGCGAATCGTCGTCGTTTTTCCGGCGCCGTTCGGCCCCAGAAAACCGAATAACTCGCCTTCAGCCACGTCGAGCGTCAGACGGTCGACTGCCGTGAACGAACCGAATTTCTTAGTCAAATCCTTCGTTTCAATCGCGTAAACCAAGACAATTCACCCAAAACCAATCGCTTAAAAAAATAATTCGTAACTCCGCCAAAATTCGGGCATTCAAGTTTTTTCTATTGCGGAGATTAGCCTGCGTAGTTCCGTTAACCGTTTTTCCCCGCCGAGCGCTGCCGCGCGCCAAACGCGTTCGTTCGTCGCCAACCGCACTTTCTTGACGAGCTCGAGGAACTCGGGCTCGTCTTCCCCGAAGCACACGAACATCGCGAGAGGCGCCATGCGTGACATTATCTTGTTCAAATGCTCTTTGCTGCCGCTTCGCGCCTTCCTCAAAAACCTTCTTCCTTTCGGCGTGAGCGCGTAAGCGATTTCGCGCCTTCCGCGCTCCCCCGCTTTCAAAACACTGATTTCGGCTTTGAGGAACTCTTTTTCCTCCATCCTGCGCAACAGCGGGTAAACCAGCCCCGAGCTAATGCGCCACCCGTTCTGAGTCACTTCAGCTATTTTTTCGGCGAACGCCTTGCCCGAGACGGGCGCGCGTTCCGCTACCGCGAGAACCGCGAGCTGCAGCATGGACGGGTGAATGCCGTGCGCAGCGTGCGCTGCGTGCGCCCCGCGTGCCTCGTGCGCGCTATGAAAAGCGTGGAAAAAACCGTGGCCGTGCATTTAAATCAGTATAGATATATATCGCTATAGATATAAAAGCGTTGCGTTCGTCGTGGGCGCGCGAATTACCGGCGAATTCGCGGTTCTCGCTTCAGCAAAAAAGCTTTCACTTCAGCAAATCGCTTTTCGTTATTATGCCGACAATGCGTCCGCGGCGTTGCACGAGCACCGCGAGATGATGCGTCAACAGAGAAGCGACGAGCGATTGAGGCGTATTCTCGTCTATTAACGGAAACGGTTCGCCGATTGCGACGTTTACTTCCTTGTCCTGCAAGTCTTCAACTCCTTTTCCTTTCGCGAGCCCCTCCACTTTCTCGAGCACGCTTCCCTCGCTGACGGAGCCGACGCAACGCCCTTTGTCGTCGAAGACGGGTAACTGCGAAATGCCTTTCGAGCGGATGAGCGAGACGGCGCGGCTGATCTTGTCGCGGCGGCTCACGGAGTAAACTCGGGGGTTCATCAACTCCTTGGCGCGTTTCTCGGTGCGCGTCTCCATCGCTTCCAGCGCGTCGAAAACGCGTTTCGCGAGCGAGTACGCGGGATCCGTCTTCCCTTTTTCAAGTTTCGCTACGAACGATTGGCTTGCGCCCGTCAGCTTCGCGAGCGCGCCTTGCGTGAGATTCAACGACTTTCGGCGTTTTTTCACTTCGCTTAATTCCGGCAACAAAACAACCGCCCCTCCCTTTTTTCTTTATTTGACGCTTGACGAAAAAAACGATTTTCCGGCTTTCCAGATTCTTTTTATTCTAATAAGAATTGC
Source organism: Microcaldota archaeon (assembly GCA_964580705.1). GTDB lineage: Archaea > Micrarchaeota > Micrarchaeia > Norongarragalinales > Norongarragalinaceae > CAITNU01. Next base: position 2,328 of record CAZOKY010000024.1, read on the forward strand.
TTTATTCTCTTTGGAATTAGTAATCGCGGAAAGATTTTTAAATGTTTCTGAAGATAACGCTATCTTTCGATTAGAGTTGGCGATATATTTGTTCGAAAACCACGGGGTTGCTTTTTCGTCTTTCGACGAAATTACTGAGGGCCGCCCAACATATTTAAGCGACTATTGCGTAAGTGTTTTCGTGGGTGCTGTTGTTTCTAAAAAAGTCAAAACCCAGTCGGTAGCTTACCTAAAAGAAAATTTAGGCGCGCTCTCCCAGAGAGAGATTGCTAGGCGGCTAAAAGTAGGAAAAACAGCTGTTAATCGGTGGGCTACTGAGCTCGGTTTTCATCCAGTAAAACATACTGCTGATGAAAATTTTTTTGATTCGTGGACTTCCGACAGCGCTTATATTTTGGGATTCATTTTTGCGGACGGAAATATAGCTTGGAATCTGAAGAAATCCTATTGGACTCTGACTATAACTGCGTCTGAAAAAGACAAGGCACACCTGGAGAAACTGCGCGAATTACTAAAAAGCACCAAGCCGTTACTCTACTCGCCTAAAACGCGTTCTTACCGCTTGACTGTGACCAGCAAGAATCTGTGTCGTAAGCTAATGTGCCTGGGTGTCAAGCCGAGAAAATCGCTTACCGCCGTTTTTCCAAAAATACCGCGACATTATCTGGCTGACTTTATTCGCGGCGTTGTGGATGGCGACGGCAACGTTCGCTACGTCGAAAGAAAGAGAAGCCCTTACTTCGAGATAACTATTGCCTCTGGTTCGAAAAGTTTTTGCCGCGGACTGGTTAATACTATCCGCAAAAAATTCGGCATTCCCGCCAAAATCCGAAAAGCAAAAGGAAACACGTTCATAATTCAATATTCGTGCAGCCGCGGAGAAAAACTGGCTTATTGCTTGTATTCGAGAAACGGTTTGTTTCTTGAACGAAAGCACGCTCCTTACATAAAATTAAAGGAGGTTAGAACTAAAAAACAAAAAGAAAAGGAGAGGATGAAAAATGGTGGAAAAAACGTTGTTTACGTCGGAGTCGGTTACTGAGGGTCACCCGGACAAAACGGCCGAATGAATTTTCATTCTGCCGTGTCTAAAATCTGCGACCAAGTCAGCGACTCGATTCTAGACGCGATGCTTTCGAAGGATCCGCACGCGCGCGTCGCCGTCGAATGCTTGACGACGACGGGTTTGGTGCTCGTCGCGGGGGAAGTCTCGACGAACACTTACGTCGACATTCCAGGCGTAGTTCGCGCCACGCTGCGCGACATCGGTTACACTAACCCCGAGTACGGGCTCGACTCGAGCGATTGTGCGGTGCTCACCGCGATTCACGAGCAAAGCAGCAATATCGCCGTCGGAGTCAACGACGACAAACACGAGCAAGGCGCGGGCGACCAAGGAATGATGTTCGGCTTCGCGTGCGACGAGACGCCTGAATTCATGCCGTTGCCGATTTCGCTCGCGCACAAGCTGACGCAACGGCTTGCTGAAGTTAGGAAGAAAAAGATTTTGGATTGGGTGAGGCCCGACGGAAAATCGCAGGTTACGGTTGAATACGAAGACGGGAAGCCCAAGCGAATCGAGGCAGTAGTCATCGCTGTGCACCACGACCCGAAAATTCCGCACGCGCAAATAGTCGGCGACATAATGAAAAACGTCATTGAACCCGTGTGCGGCAAGTTGTGCGACGACAAAACGAAGTACTTCATCAACGCCACCGGCATTTTCGCCGTCGGAGGGCCGGAAGCGGACAGCGGCGTGACCGGACGCAAAATCATCGTTGACACTTACGGCGGAATGGGCCGCCACGGCGGAGGAGCGTTTTCGGGCAAGGATCCGAGCAAAGTTGACAGAAGCGGAGCTTACGCCGCGCGTTACATCGCTAAAAACATTGTTGCGGCAGGGCTCGCGAAGCGGTGCGAAGTGCAACTAGCGTACTCAATTGGAATCGCGGAGCCGGTGAGCGTTCTCGTAGACACTTTCGGAACCGGCAAAGTAAGCGAGGCGAAACTCTCGGAACTCGTGCGCAAACACTTTCCAATCAAGCCTGCGGCGATAATCAAGGAACTGGATTTGCTGCGCCCGATTTACAAGAAGACGGCGGCGTACGGCCACTTCGGACGCAACGACCCCGACTTCACGTGGGAACGCACCGACAAAGCGCAAACGCTCAAGAAGGAAGCAGGCGTTTAAGTCAGCCGGAGTTTAAGTCAACGCTTAGCGTAGTTCCACGGAATCTGGCGGAACCTGAACCCGTAAGAAGGGAATCAGGAAGAACCTGAAACTGACTGCGAGCCAAGGGTTCCCCTGCGGTTCGGCTTACTTCGGCAGTATGACGACGCGGCTGGACTTGTGAAGCATCGTGTCGCTCAAGTCGAACCACGAGTAAGTGTAACCCGCCACCGCGAACAACGCGAACGAAACAATCGGCGCGGTTGAAAGCAAGACTAGCCCGAGGACGCCGAGTCCGATTACTTGCGCGCGTTGAGTGTGGTAACGCTTCCACAACGGAATATAACGCCGAAAGTAATCCCAACGAGTAGTAGTGTGAAGCAGCGATACCGCTCCGTCCATGGGCAGTACGGCGCCCATTTGCTTTACGCTACCGTGTTCGCCAGCCATTCTTCATTACCTCTCTTACCTATCTCCGGTTTTTCCATTTTTTTTCTTTCCTACGTCGGAATCATCATCGTACGCACTCGCATGTAGTCAATCACCCAATAGTGGTTCCACAAGTACATTGCGTAACTGTAACCGCTGAGTATCGCGAAAACCGCTGCAGCCCATGGCCCCCATTGCGGCACCAAGCAAAACGCGATTGCGACTAGCCCGCAAACGATGGCGGCTGCCGAGTAGTAGTACGTCGACGTGTACTCCTTGAATTGCCCGGCGAGAAAATCGTTGCGCAACATCATTTCAGCGACGGTGACGGGGTCTCCTTTCTTTATTCCGCCGAGAGTGTCGCGTTCAATTGTTCCTTGCCCGCAAGGCACTACCGCCGACGTCAACGGCGCGTCGGCTTCGTACGGCGCTTGCTGCATGCGAATGGGTTGCGCGTCGAACTTCGGCTTGGCGGGGTGGGAGAACAACGTTTCGGCTCCGGCGTACGCTAGTTCTTCTTCCGCAGCCAATTGCCTTTCGTAAGCGTTGGCCGCGTGCCCCGCGTGCAAACCTTTTTTCACGTCTTCAAGCGACGTCATTTCTCCAATTCAACTCTTTTTCTTCTTTTTCTTCTTTTTTTCGTTTTTTCTTTTTTTTCTTTTTTTTTCGTTTCTCGCTAAATTACTGACGCGTTCTTCGCTTCCTCCCGCGCCAACGCGTTTTGCCGAGCTCGGTACGCGAGAAACCGCTTCATTTCCTGCAAATTAATCATCATCTTCTCTTCCCCCCGACCTTTTTTCGCAAACTTTTTTTCAAACATTTTTTCTTTTTCAAACATTTTTTTGCTTTTTCGTTTTTTTCGCTTTTCGTTTTTTACTTTCTTAATTCCACCAGACGAACGCGCAGTAAACGAGCGACACGAAAATAAACGCGAAAACGTAGTACGAACGAATTCCAAGGCTCTGCGGAATGCTCCACCACGTGATTGCGTGTTCATCCGAATTCGGTTGGTAAACACCCGCTTTGTCGAGCAAGACGAACACGAGCATGAACGCTCCGCCGAACAAGAAAAGCAACGCGTCGTTGAACCAAGTGAATCCGGTGAAGAGTTCTTGCGTGAGCACGGCGTTGTACAACGCCATGAACGTTGGTTGCACTAGCGTTGCGTACAACGCGACGAGGAACGTTGAAATAATGTCGTAAACCATTTTTCGTTGCACCGCTTCAATTCTTCGCTGCTTCGCTGAGCCGACCGCCGTTCTTCTAAACCACCACTACCCTGAAGTCCGAGTACGTCGTAAAGTAATTATTGTAAATGCGGGAATCGACGAAGTACTTCGTTCCCACGCCGAGCATCACGCACGCGCCGATCGGGAACGTCGTCAACGTGAGGAATCCAAGCGCCCACAACGCGAGCGCGATCACGACGCAGATTAAACGCGTGCGGTACATGTCGTACCATTCTTCCATGAACTCGAGGCGAGTCGAACCGCGCATTACCGGCATGCGGCTGTCGGACGGAAGCATTCCCGAAAACATGGTGTTGCCGGGCGGCGCGACGTTGACGGTCGCGGCAGTCGTTTCGACGCTTGGCGCGCCTGGCGAACGGTGCACTTGCTCGCCCGACGCAATCTTGTCGCGCAAGAGCAGACTCGCGTTAAGCGTTCCCTTCGTGGCCGGCAATTCAAAACAACTTTCGCCACTCATTTTTTCTTCAACCCTTTCTTCAACCTTTTTTTTCGTTCAACCCTGTTTTTTTGAACCATTTTTTTTCTTCTTCACAGTAACCTTTTGGACTTCCTAACCCGTGAACATCATCGTCCTCACGCGCAGCCTGTTCTTGATGTACCATTCCGTGCTCTTGAAGTCCCCGTACATTTTTCCCGCGCCGATTCCGCACAACGCGGCGAGCGGAGCGCTGACTGGAAAAAGCAAGACGGCCGCGCCAACGAACGCGAAACACAAAAAGCGGGAAACGTGCATGTTGCGCCACCGATTGATTTGCGGTTCGATGAATTTCCGGCGCGACACGACGTCCGCCATAGTCAAACCCTTAGTGTCAATAGGCATGTACGTGGGCGTGAACTTTTGCGGGTTAACGTTCATTTGAGAAGGAACGTCAGCGATATCCTGCTTGGCAGCCGCCTTCAAATCCAGTTTCGCGCGAAGCGAACCGAACTCGGGTTCAGGACGCACGCTGGTAAGCGAAGGAATCAAGCTCGTGGAACGAAAAGAAATGGGCCAACCGTCAGGCATGTAACCCGTGCGCGAGCCAGGCAAAGCCAGAGGCGCGTACTTGACGTAAGAATTCCTGCCGGCGTTGCCGCTGCCTGCGCCGCTCGCGCCGCCCCCGCCGCCGTAAAAAGTTTTTGCTTCCTCAATGTTCACGCTAACAACCTTTTCTCTCTTTCTATCTCGGTTTCCGTTGTTTCGCTGTTCCGCTGCTCCGCTGCCCGTTACAGCACTACTCCTTCCTACCCTCCTTCAAAACAACCAACTACGAGTATGTTACTACTTTCTAGTTACATATTATTCCGTATTCTGCGTTTATATACCTTTTGGTGGCGGGTTGGCGGCAGGGACGCTGTTAAAAGCTGTTTAAAGAGTCGCGAAACAAGCGTGAAACAAGCGCGAAACAAGCGTTTTCGTCGTTTTTCGTTGTTTGGCGAGTTTTTGTTGAAAGGCGTTTCGGAAGCGGAGTTTTTGGGCTGTTAATCCGCGTTTTAAGCGTTTTTCCCCCGGAAAACCCTTGTTTGCCCCAAAAAATCTTTAATCATCAGGTTTAAAAACAAGTTTCTGCTATTAACGCCTTGCTTTTCAGCGAAACGCGTTTGAAAAACCGATTTTTTCCGACTAAACGAAAACGAAAAACGCGTTTTTTCGCTTTTTTAGCGCTGGTGAAGGAAGCAAGAGGATTCAGCGCCTACGGGCTACGGGCGGTGTTTGGCAAGCGTTGTTCGACAAGCGACGGCAAAGGCGATTCAAAGCGGTTTCAAAGGCGATTTTCATGAGTCATGAGTTGATTGAACGAGTCAAGAAAACCGAGGAAAAAGCGGACGCGGTGCTCGCGGCAGCGCAAGAAAAAGCCGCGCGAGTAGTCGAAGAAGCGGAAGCAGACGCGCGCGCGTCGTTCGACAAACGCGTGAAGGCGTTGAACGCGAAAAAAGAGAAGGCGTTCTCGGAAGCGGACGTCGAAGGGAAGCGCGAAGCGGAAGCGTTGTTGAAGAAGAACGCCGGCGAACGCAAGGCGTTGGAAACGAAGTGGCGCAAGAACTCGCCGGCCGCCATTGTTTTCGTCAAGGATTTCGTGTTGAAGCATTGATCAAGCATTGATTTAGCGAGTTGCAACGAGCGAACTGCAACGAACGAACTGCAACGGGTTATTTCGTGGGCCGAGTCAAATTCGAGAAAATCGTTGTGACGTCTGTCGAGGGAAACCGCGAAGCGTTGATGCGTGCCTTGCAGGAAACAGGCGTCGTGCACATCCACCCGAGCGCGGAACCGAAGAGCTTGAGCGAAGAACGCGAGGCGCACTTGCGTCAACTGCTTTCGCACTTGAAGCACTGCATTTCTTTTTACCGCCGTTTTTCGCCGGTCAAGCGCGACCCGATCGAAATGTTTGCGGAACTCGACCACCGCGACGCGGTCGACGGCAACCAGAAACGCGTTTTCCGCGAAGAAATTCTTTCCCGCCTTCCTCAGGTTTACGAAGACTGCCAAGCCGGCGAAGCGAAGCTCGCCGAACTCGCTAACCGCGTTCAAGTGCTTGCGGATTTGAAGGAAAAAATCAAGCCGTTCGTGAAGTGGGAAGTGGATTTCGCGAGCACGCGGGGAACGCGCGAGACTAGCGCCGCGCTTTACGAATTCAAGAAAAAAGATTTTGACGCTTTCGCGAAACTCGCCAAGAATTCCGCGGCGAGCGTGGTTTGGGAGAAAAAATCGAGCGTCATCGCGCTCGTCGTTTCCTTGAAGGGTTTTGAAGGCGAGGCAGGCGAGTTCGGCGCGGTTGCAGCCGCGGTTCCGGAGACTCCCGGCTTCGAAGGTTCGCCGGCGGAAGTTTTGCAGCGAATTGACGAAGCGGCGGCTTCGCTCGCGGAAGCGCGGAAAGAGTTCAAGGAAGGCGAGCGGAAGAAAGCGCTCGAGCTTTTGCCTAAACTCGGCGCGGCTTTCGACTCCGTTCTCTCGGACGAACGCCAGTTGCACGCTTCGCGAAACTTGTTCGTTTCCCGTCACGCGTTCGCTTTGACGGGTTGGATTCCTGCTTCTTCGCAAGAACGAGTCGAAAAGGCGGTGCACGGCGCGTGCGGGGAAACGTGCGCAGTCGTCTTCGAGGAGGCGGACGCGTCGAAAGGCGACAAACCGCCTTTGCTTCTCAAGAACCACTCGTTGTTCAAGCCGTTCGAAGGCATTACGACTGGTTTCGGCATTCCGTCGTATTACGAAAGTGATCCAACGCCTTTTCTCGCGCCTTTCTTCTTTCTTTTCACGGGGCTTTGCTTGACGGACGCGGGTTACGGATTCGTGCTCGTGCTCGTCTCGGCTCTTCTTTGGATGCGTTACAAGCAGTTGCGCGGGTTTTTCATGCTGCTCATGTTAATCGGCGTTTCCACCATCATTTGCGGCGCGTTGATAGGCGGTTGGTTCGGGGGGCTTGTTCCGATTCAATTGTTGTGGTTCGACGCGATGAAAAACCCTATTTCGTTCCTGATTTTGGCGTTCGTGCTGGGTTTCGTGCACTTGATTTGGGGTTTATTAGTGGAGTTTTACGACGCGTTGCGTTCGCGCGATTTTCTGCACGCGTTCGCCGACGTGTTTCTCTGGTTGAGCCTGCTGCTCAGCGTCGGCGCTTTCGCGGCGCTGGCTGCCGGCGTCGCCCCCAAGTTTTTGGAGCAACCGATCACCGTTTGGTTGTGCGCTAGCACTGCGGGGCTCGTTCTCACGCAAGGGCGTCACGAGCGAAACCCGATAATGAAGGTTTTCTCGGGAGTAATCAGCTTGTATTCTTTAGTGGGTTACTTCAGCGACGTGATGAGTTACTCCCGCCTTCTCGCGCTCGGCTTGTCGACGGGAGTCGTCGCGATGATCGTTAACGAGCTCGCGAAAATCGGTTTGAACATGGGGCTCGGGCCTCTCGGCATCGTCATTGCAGCGGGCATTCTCATCGGCGGTCACGCGTTCAATTTGATATTGAGTCTTCTCGGAGCGTACATTCATTCGTTGCGCTTGCAGTACGTCGAGTTCTTTTCGAAATTCTTGACCGGCGGAGGCGTTCGTTACGAACCGCTTCGGCTCGGCAACGTTTACACTGCGCCGCTTCCGAGCGGGGTTTTCGCTAGAAAGAACGACGATTGAAAAGAATGAAGAGAACGGTAAGAAAATAAAGGGCGGCAAGTAAAAAAAGCGGTAAGCAAAAAAAGTTTGAACGGCGCATGAAAAGGTTTTCGCGTTCCTCTATAAAAGGAAAATAAAAGGAAAAAAAGGTAAAGCGATAAAAAAGTTTAATTGGGAGGTAGGTGGATAAAATGGATTTAGGAATTATTTTGGCGTTGTCCGGCGCCGCTGCGGCGGTGATTCTGCCGGGCATCGGTTCCGCGTTCGGAGTCCGCATGGTAGGCGAAGCCGTCGCGGGCGTAGTCGCGGAAGACCCGGACAAGTTCGGCAAACTCTTGATTTTGCAGGCGTTGCCGGGAACGCAAGGAATCTACGGACTCCTCGTAGCGTTCTTAATCATAATGAAGCTGGGCTTGCTGGGCGGGACTCCCGTCGCGATTTCAAACGCGGTGGGTTTGTCGCTGTTCGTTGCGGCGATGCCTTTGGCGTTCGTCGGCTTGCTCAGCGCGATTTACCAGGCGAAAGTCGCCATCAGCTCCGTCGGAATAATTTCGAAGCGCCCCGAGGAAATGGGCAAGGCGATTATTCTGCCGGCTATGGTGGAGACGTACTCGGTGCTCGCGTTGCTCGCGTCGATTTTGCTCGTCAACGGAGTGAGCGTCGCGTAAACGCAGCGCTGGCGTAGCGCGGGCGTCGCGTGAGAGTCGCGCGAGAAGAAAAGGCGGCGGCTTGAAAGCCGCCCGCTTACCTCCCCCTTTTTTCCCTTTCACATTTTTGTTTTTTTTGTTTTGTTTTTTTTGTTTTCGTTCGGGAGGAAATTCGAGAAAAATCGAGGAACGTCGAGAAGAAATCGAAAAAAACCGGTTAAAGCCAGGGAAAGAGTTGGTGCTTGTTGCACGGAATAGATAGAGTGGAAAAAGCGATTATCGAAAACGCCGAAAGCAAGGCGGGTGAAATCGTCGGCGAAGCGAAGCGCCGCGCAGCCGAAACCGCCGCAAAAAGCGACGCGGAAGCAAGCGCGCTGGAACGCAAAGTGCTCGGCGACGCGGAAAAACAGGCGTCGCTCGCGCGGGAACGCATCGTAGCGGACGCGCGCATGCTTGTAACGAACGAAATCGTGGAAGCTAAAAACCGCGTGCTCGACGATGTTTTCGTTGACGCGCTTGACGCGCTCTCCAAATGGAAGAAGAAGAGTCCCGACGATTACAAGAAGTGGGTTTCGCGCTTGGTCGCGGGAGCGACGCGCGGCAAAACCGGCGCGAAAGCAGGCGCGGACGGCGCGGGCGGCGTGCAACTCGTTTTCGCTAGCGACGACGCGAAGTTGTTCAAAAACGATTACGCCGGAAAATTCGCGGTTAATTTTTCCGACGAGTTGAACGGCGGCGTCATCGTGCGCTTGCCGAACGAGAATATCGAAGTCGACGAATCTTTCGAACAAAAAATTCGCGGGGCGCGCGGAGTCTGCTCGGTCGACGTGGCGAAAATACTTTTCGGGGAAAAGAAAAACAAGGATTGAACGGATTTTGAAGAGTCGGTTTTGAAAGTTGGTTTTGAAGAATCGGAGTTGTCTGCAGCTTGTTCGTTGAAATCGTTTGCGTCGGGGCGGGCGCCGCGCTTGCAGCGAAAGCAGCGCGAGTCGTGCAAGACACTTGGCGCGACGCTTCGAATTACGCGCGCGCAACCGGAATCGTTTACGGCGTGTGGGGCAAGCTATTGTCGCGCGAGAAAATCAACGACTTGAAGAGCGCGCGCACCGTCGAAGAAGTCGCGCGCGTTTGTTTTGAAGCCGGTTACGCGGAACTCCCGCAAGGAACGGCTTCAGTCGCGGATTACGAGCTCGGAGTGCAAAAGCACTTGCACAACCATTTCACGCCTCTTTTCGCGGCAATCGAAGACAAGCGGTTCGTGGCAATCGTCAAAGCGCGTCACGATTACGCGAACGCGGGATTGTTTTTCCAGGCGCGCGCCGCAAACGGCCGCAAGCCCTCGTTTTCAATTCTCGGAAACATCGATTTCAATTCCTTGTGGGGCAAACCGCTCGAAGCGTGTTACGCGGCGCTTCCGCCGCGTTTGGCGCGGGAGCGAAGCGCGCAAGCGAAAACGCGAAGACGGACTCGAATTCGGTTACGCTTGAAATCCAGAAAGCGTTGTACGCCGAATTATCCGATTCGACGCGCGGAAACTTGTTTTTCGAACGCATTTTGTCGCACCAAGTGGATTTAGTCAACCTCAAGCTGTTGTTTAAAAGCAATTTGTTAAGCGAGCGTTTGCTGCTCGACCGCGGTTACGCCGTCGGCGGAACGATTCCGCTCGCGACGTTCCGCAAATCGTTCGGGAAGACGAACCGCGAAATCGTGGCGGCGTTGAAAGGCGAGATGGTGGAGCGCGCGGCGAAGCGCGGGCTCGGCGAGTTCGAGCAAACCGGTTTTTGGGCGTCTTTCGACAAGGCGTGCGACGAAGAATTTTTTGATTTTCTCAGCCATTTCGCGAAAATGTGCGGCGCGGGGCCGGAACTCGTTTACTATTATTATGCGGTGAAGTCGAACGAGGCGGCGAACGTGTTGAAAGTCCTCAAGGCGAAGAAAGTCGGCGCGGGGCGCGAAGTAATGGATTTGGTTTTAGTCGCAACGCTGAATTGAAAAATTGAAAAAATAATTGGAAAATCGTTGAAAGAGTTTTAAGGTGAATCGTTTTTTGGAGTATGAAATCGCGGTCGTCGGCCCGAAGGAAATTTGCGTGGGCTTCAAGGCGGCGGGAGCAGGCCGAATAGTCGAAGTCGCCGATGCGGCGCAGGCGCGCAAGGCAATCGAATCGCTGGCGGCAGACGCGGGCGTCGGGCTCATAATCGTCGGCGAAAGCGTTGCCGGCGAGTCTCTAGACTTGATTGCGGACGTTTCACAGAACCGTTTCCTGCCGGCGATTGCGGTAGTGCAGGATTCTGCTCAAGCGCAAAACCTGAGTTCGCGCGTGGTGAGCGCGACGATAGAACG
>CAZOKY010000025.1:0-12993 GCA_964580705.1 Microcaldota archaeon
AACGTGGTTATGCCTCAAATCGAAAAACCGGTTATTGCGCCGCTCGCTTCGTCGCCCGACGTTTACGAGCCGGCGGAAGATTCCGAAATGCTCGCTGAGCGCGTGGCGGCCGACGCCCGCGTGCGCGACGCAGTTCTCGAAATCGGTACGGGAAGCGGCGTGCAAGCGATAACCGCCGCTCTGAAGCCGAGCGTGAAAAGCGTTGTTGCCACTGACGTGAACCGCGAAGCGTTGAAGCTCGCAGCGGAAAACGCGCGTGCGAACGGAGCCGCAAGCAAAATCGTTTTCGTGGAAAGCGACTTGTTCGCCCGCATTCCAAAAAAGAAATTCGACTGCGTTTTGTTTAATCCGCCTTACCTTCCGACTGCGGAAAACGAGAAAATCGACGGCGTAGCGAACGCGGCGTTCGACGGAGGCGGCGCGCGAGGAAGGCGCGTGACTCAACGGTTTTTGATGGACGTCAAAAAATTCCTGAAGCCGAACGGCGTGGTGTTGCTCGTGCAAAGCTCGTTGAACGATTACGGGAAAACGCTGCGCGAATTCGCGCGCCTCGGCTTTAAAGCGGAAGTCGTTGCTTCGCGCCGCTTCTTCTTCGAGGAAATCGTGGTAATCAAAGCCGTACTCAAGACTGGAAAGAAGTTAAAGCCGTTGAGGCAGCGCCGCCGCGTTTTAAAAGCGCGGACGCGGTAACGACTTAAACTCGATTCGTTTGCGATTCGTTTTTGATTCGCCTGGGAGGTAATCCGCTTGATTCGCTTGCAGAAGAATTATTTGGTTTTCGCTTTCGCTTCAATCGTTTTCCTCGTTTGCTTGTCCGGCTTCGCCGCGGCGCTCGGGTGGTGCGTCGGCGAAGGCGACCAAACGCTGATTACAGTGCGCACCGTAACGCGCGCCACCGACTCGTTCGAACCGTACGCGGAATGCGCTTACGACGCTGCAGAAGGCGTGTACTCTTGCACGGATTACTGCGTCGACGGCGCGACTCTCGCAAAATTCCATTGCTCGCTGCAACAGCCGGGCAGCCGCATGATAGTCAGAATGAATTCAGTCGACTGCATAGCGAAAGGCTACGTGGGGTGCAGCAACGGCGAGTGCGTCACGCACTTGCCTGTCGCCGCGGCGCAAGCGTCGCCTTCGCCGAAACCCAAAGCGTGGTGCAAGCAGGCGAGCGTTTTAAGCCCTGCGGCGCCGAACGCGATTACGGGCGCGGATGCGAACGGCGCGGCGTACGCTTTCACCAACTATTGCGCCGACCCGCGCACGCTGGCGCGCTACGCGTGTTACGGCACTTCGTACTTGATGACGCTCGAAAAATGCCTTGGGACGGAAGAATGCGCCGGCGGAGTATGCTCTTCAATCCAGGATACGGTTGTTCCCTCGCGCGACAAGGATTCGGGGGCGTGGATCGCTTACGGAGTAATCGGCGTGCTGTTAATCGCGGGCGGAGCTGCGTACTGGCTTTACTCTTCCGCGGAACGCAAGGCGGGCAATAAAGCGAAGAACGCTCAAGCAAGGAAAGGTTTGTCGCCGTATTGGAGGAAACTCAAGTAAATTTTCAAGTAAACTCGTTGCGAGAATCGTTGAAAGTAAAATCGTTTTTGGTGGTTTGAATTATGGATTCGGATTTGCTTTACGCCGTTCTAGGCGTTTTAGGCGTTTTCATCGTCGTCGCGGCAATCGTCTGGTGGTACAAGTTCCACTTGAAGAAGTAGTGAAGAAATAGTTTTTTTCGATTTTTCGGTTTCTTCGTTTTCAACCGGGCAACGGCGGGGGAGAATCGTCGTTTCCGCCCACGCCCGCTGTTCCAAGCGTAGCAGTTGCTTGCAGTCCGTCATTCGCCTCTGCGAATTCTTCGTCGGGCAGCGGAGGCGGAGTCGGCTCGTCGCCGGTTCCGTTCGCCTGCTTTTCCTGCAGGCAGCCGAACAACAACGCGGCTAAAAGCGTTGCGGCGAAAATTCCAGTTAACGCTTGATTCGATTTCACTATTCAAAACCCTTTTTTTATCGAGAGTTAAACGAGTCGAAAGTTTAAAAGACTGAACGCCGCCGTTTTCCCGCTTTTAAACCCGGGGTTCCCGCTTTTTTCTCTGCTTTTTCTTAGTTTGAAGCGGCAACAGTCATCGACTCTAGCGCTCGCGTTTCTTCAGGCAAAACGGGTATTCCAGGAGTCCGTTCAAGCGTGCAGTCGCGCGCGACGCGCACGAAATACGCTTTGCCAGGCTCGAGAACGCTCGCTTTCACGTAGCGGTTCGCGCGCGCGTCGAAACCCCAAGCCGCGCGAACGTCACAGTTTCCAGCGATTTCGCTTAAAGCGATTTCGTGGGACGGGCCGCCGATTTGGTTCCAACCCGCGTGCAACGCGAGTCCTTCGAGAAAATACGGTTTTTCGTCGGAAGCGTAACTAACAGTCATTTCGCAGTCGTTCTTTGCGTAAACCCAGTAGCCTTTTCCAGGCACGAGCGTTGCGGAGCCGAGATAGCCTGGTGAATCGTAACGTTTCGTTGCGGAATCATAGTTCCAAAGCTTCGGGCCGACGATGCGGCACGGCGCGGCGCAAGCGGGAACCGAATTGACGCAAGCGGGGCACTCGGTTTTGTACTCGCAAGTCGTCGTAATCGTCGCTCCGGCGAAAGCCGTGCTGACGAGATTCCACCCTTGCTTCAAGGAAAACGTTTTTTGCGGTTCAACCATCGAGTTTTCAGTCAACGCGGGTTTTTCTACCGCGATCGACGTGGCAACCGAGGTTTCGTGAGCTTCGCTGGCTTCGCGAGACGCGTCGTTCGCGTAGTTAGGCTCAACGGTTTTCGTTGGACTCACTGAGCTTCCTCCGCCGCCCGTTGATTTCGAAGTCGCCGCTTTGACGGAATTGCCCGCTTGGCTAGCTTGAACCGCGGTGGTGGCGAAAGATATTTTCGCTTTGCCGTTTTCGGTTTCCTTTACGCTGACGCTGAACGTCGGAGCGTTGTAACTTGAAGCGCTTGAAGCGCCTCCCGCGTTCGTGAGCGTCACCGAATTGACTTTGTTTCCCGCCGTGTCGTAAACGTCGAACGAAGCGGAGTACGCCGACGCGGTAGTCAAAACGATTTTGTGCGAGTCAACGATTACGGAATCGCCGATTGCGACAGAGATTTCCCCGCGGTCGCTCGCGCTTCCGCTTCCGCTTCCGGGCGCGGCGTAAACAGTTGCTTGCGCGAAAGACGCGAACGCTAACGCGAGGACGAACGCCGCAGCGAAGAAAATCAAGATTTTGCTTTTACGGTTATTTTTCATTTCTTACAACTCCCTTAACTTGTTTTCTTGTTTTTTCAGTCTTCCGCCTCGTTTTTAGTCGACTTGGAAATCGCGCCGGCTCCGCCCGACTTGCCGGGCGCGTTCGCATCGGAGTTTGAGTGCGCCGCGGAAACCCCTGAAACCGCTGACGAGGTTTCTTGTTCTTGAGGCAAAGCCGGCGGGTTTTCAACGCTTAAATCCGTTGCGTCAAGAACGCATTCGCCAGCGACTTTCACGAAGTAAGCGTTGCCCGGCTGCAACGCGCCCGCTTTGACGTATTTCCGTGCAGCGCTGTTGTAATACCAAGGCCCGCTGACCACGTTGCAGGAACGCGAAACGCTGTTGAACGAGACTGGATGCAGCGATCCGCCGATTTCATTCCAACCAGCGTGAAGCGTCGTTCCGCCGACGTTCACCGCAGTGCTTCCTTCGACTAGGAAAGAACAGTCGTTTCGCACGTAAGCCCAATAGCCTTTCATCTCCGAAAGAATCGTTCCCTCGACGATTTTTCCAGGGGTTTCGTAAGCGCCGCTTGCGCCGAAATTCCACAGCGTCGAAGCAGCGCAATCCGTCTTAACGATTTTGCCGCCTTGAGCAGTCGAAAACAATCCCGTCGATTGGCTGCCAGTCAACGGCGTGCTGACGAGATTCCAACCCGCGTTGAGCTTGACTTCGAATTGGTTTCCTTCGACGCCGGTTTCGCTCGGAGGCAAAGGCGGGTTCTCGCTGTCGTCATCGCTTTTCTGCGTCTGCAAAATCGCGTTCACGAAATCCTGAATCTGGTTCGTCTTCTGATTCGTTTTCGTGTTTTTCACGCTTTCGGGAACGTTTTTGCTTCCGCTTCCCGTGCAATATTCGTCGTAGTAGGCGTCGAACGAGCCGTCGCCGTAACACTGTTCCTGCTTGCGCGAAGAACAAACGATGTTTCCGTAACCGCTGTTGAGCGGAATGGCTTGCGGGTCGCCTATTGCCGCGTCGTTGTCGCAACTGCGGGGTTGCCTGTAAAGCGTTCCTTGATTAGTATCGCTCGCCGGCGGCACGAAATCCCCGCTTCCCACTATTCCGATGTTGAAACCGTTTGCAACGCTGCTTACGGCACCAGGCGAAAGAGGCGTGTCAACGCTCGGCGTTAACCCGACGAACACGTCGCCGTTCAAACGCACGGCGTAAACGTGTGCGAACGAACGCGCGCTAACTTGTTTTTCCTGGTTAGTGCTTATCGTGACAGATGAACTTCCAGTGCTGGTGATTCCGGCTACGTCGAAAGTCGCGCTTCCCGCGCCGTCGGTTCCTTGAGCGATCGAGCGCAGCGTCACGCTAGTTCCGTCCGCGAGCCTGAAGCTTTGCCCGACGCGCAATGCACGGAAGTACTTCTCGTACGGTATAATATCGTCGAAACCGGTGGCGACTCCGCCTACGCGGTTGAACCTCAAGTAAATCGCTGGCCCGCCTTCAGTAGTAGTGTAAGTGTTCATGTACCAAGCCGCGCTTAACTTGCGCATTCCGTTTACTTCGAAATCGACTTTGCCGTAATCGCTGGCGGAACGGTAAGTCAATATTTTGACGGTGAATCCGCACGACGTAATCGTTTGTCCTTGCGAGACGAGCACGTTCGTCATTGCGCTGCATGAACCCGGAATCGGTGAAGGCGAAACGGTCGGCGTCGGCATTACGGTTACGGTCGGAAGCAGAGCGCTGGGACAAAAGTACGCGTAAGCGTAAGCGCTTCCGCCGGTTCCAACGAACGCGTTGATGACGCCGAATCTTAATTGCGCCGTCGAATCCTCGTTGTTGTATTCTTGCCCGCGTTTAAGCGTTGCAGTTCTAATCTTGCGTCCGCTCGCGTCGAACACGTCGAACGACGCGCTCGGCGTGTACGTGGTTCCATAAGGCGTTCCAGAGATGTCCGTCAAAACGATTTTGTAATCACTCGGCTGGTGGATTACGTACTCGCCGATTTGCATGAATTCGATGCTGGTTTCGCACCCTGGAGGAACCGTCGAGTTCGGAGTCGGCGTAGTAACCGAAATTCCGGAACACAATTCGACTTGCGCGTAAGCGCTTCCGCCAGTGCCTAAGAACGCTTTCTTCAAGCGAACGAGCACTCCGTTCTGGTTGTAGTTCCCGCCTTCCTGAAGCGTAAAGGAATCTATTTTGCTTCCGGCTGAAGTCAAGTCGGACGTGCTGGATTCAAACAAGTCGAACGACGCGCTCGTCGAGTACGTAGTTCCGTAAGGCATTCCCGAAATCGTAGTCAAAACGATTCTCTTGTTGCCTAACGTCAGTGAGTCACCGATTTGCATGAATTCCTTGGAGTTGCACCCGTTTGCGGACGTCGAAGCAACCGTGGCCGCGCTTGCGAGTCCGGCAAAGCCGGATAACAAAAGCAATGAAATCAACGCGAAAACCGTTAACGCAACGAAACCGCGTTTGTCACTCGTTTTTTTAGTTTCACTCATTTTCACTCATCTCCCTTTCAGCGCAGCAGGGAAGCGGCGACGATTACGCCAGTCAAAAGCCAAGCGGCTCCCGCAAGCAAAACTTCATCCACTTTCCAAACACGCCCTTTTAGTTTTTTATTTTTTTCTAATTTTATTTTTTTTATTTCCGTTTTTCTTTTTTTCAGTTCAACGCGTCCGCGCTGACGGCACTCATTAGTTTTAGCGGCATATAAATAACTTGAGCGGTTCGATTCGCGAAAAAAACGTTCCAAAACGCCTTTTTCAGCCGAACGGAGGCGCCAAACGCCTTATTTCGTCTTGAACCAATCCGTTAATTCCACGACGAACGTGTTGCCGTCAGGCGTCAGCTTGACGACGTTGCGGCGCGCGAGAGAGTCGAGCGCTCGTGCGAGGCTCGTCTTCGGAATAAGCGTCTCGCGGTAAACCTTGTTTTGCTTGAGCGAACCGCCGTGCGCAATCAACGCCTCAACGATTGCACGCTCGCGTTCGTTCAACGCGTTCATCACGTCGCGCATCTTCTTCGTCGGCTTGACGCCGCCGTCACCGCTTGATTCTTCGCGTTTTTCCCCCGTTTTTTCTACGCGTTTTTGCTCCGGTTTTACGCGTTCGGCGGATTCAGCGGTTTTCATTTTCTTCTTTTTGTTCAAGTACTCGCGTCCGAACCACGCGACGATTAAAAGCGCGATGGCAAGCAAAACAATCCAAACAAGCTGGTTGGAAATGGTTTCGGGCGCGGCTTTGCGCTTTATTTTTATTGCGACGTTGGCGAGTTCGCCTTCCTTCAATTCGACTAGCGAACTCGCGCTTTCATTGCTTTGAGTCATCGCGGTGAACGTGCACGCGCCTACGGGAACGACAATGAGGAGGAAAGAACCGCTCGCGTCCGCGCGCAAGGCGTTCGCGTTTTCGAACTGCGCTGCGGCCCCCGTTTCGGCGTTGAGTTCCTTTAGTTCGTAAAAGTCTTGCAGGCAACGCACTTCAACTAGCGCGTTCGCGACGCTTTCGTTGTCGTCGAATGAAACGGAACCGCTCGCGCTGGTCACGCGTTGGAAGTAAATCGTTTGGTTCGCGTCGCGGCTGACGTTCAACGTCAACGCGGCGGCGTAATCCGCGCCGCGCGTCTCGGGCAAATCGATTTCCGCGTGCAGGAACCAATTCCCCGCGTCGACGTACGCCGTCATCGAGCCGTCGCTTGCGGTGGCGCCGCTGAACAGCATTTTTTTGCCGTTGTCGACGTTCCTCAGTTCGTAAACGACGATTCGGTTCGCCAGCGGCTGGGATTCGCGCAGGGTTTTCGCGTAAAACGTGAGCGAGAGCGAGCCGGTCGGCGGTTGCGGCGGCGTTTCCGCGAAGCAAAGCGAAGCTAGGCTCAAAAAACAGATTACGGCGATTACTGCGTTTACTGCGTTTGCCGCGGAATTCTTTTTCACGAGGGAGAAAATGGCGGGGAATGTTTTAAATACTTGTTTTCAGTAAAAAAAGCTTCAAGCGATTGAAATTGATTCGAATTGTTTTGAATCGTTTTTGATTTTTTTTGAATCATTTTTTTCGTTTTTCGTTAAAACCCGCCTGGTGATTTTTAGTGACTGTCGAAGGAGACGACTTGATTCAAAACTGCCGCGATTGCTTCGCTACTAACGGCTACGGAATCCGCCTCGAACGCAAGGCGAACCACTGGACGTGCCCGCACTGCAAGGCGAGTTACGACATTTCGCGAGGATGCCTAATCAAGTTAAAGTCTTGAGGCGCCAGTTCCTTCTTCGTCTTTCGTCTTTGTTTCGTCTTTTGCGACTCTTTTTTAATCGGTGCCGGCTAAAACTATTCCCTGCCTAATGAAGCGGACGGTGGATTTCAAAAATGGTTTACTTCAACAAAAAGGATTACTCGCACGCTACCGAGCGCGACCTCGACGATTTGTTTAAGGAAGCGTCGAAGCGCGGCGCGGTACTCGCAATAATGCATTTCGACGCGCACGGACGCAGCGCCGATTTCGCGAAAAACTTTTTAGTGGATTTTCTCTCGCGCTTGTCGAAAGAGAGCGGCGTCTTGTACTGCAAAGGCGAAGTCGAGAGCGAACTCGAGCGCGACGGGGTTTTTTCGACTTGCAGCGAAGTCAAGATTCTCGTCGAACGCCTCTCGGTGCTTTTCGACGTGGCGATGCGTTACGGTCCGATTGCAGTCGAGATAATCGAGCCTACGGAGTTCAAGCTCGACGTTCAGGAAACGCAGGACTTGATTTTGGACGCGAGCAGGATGAGTATGGATTACTCTAAGTACATTCTCGACAGGGCGATAAAGCCGGAGGAAGCGCAATTCCTTCAAGAGAAGATGACGCGCCGAGCCGAGTTCGGGAAACAGCTTTCCGAGAAAGGCAAGTCTACGACTGAAAATAAAGACAAAAAATAGTCTTGAGGCGTCGTCTTTAAATTCCGCGGCGCGCTTTTCCTTAACGGTGCAAGACAAATGCGTTTTTCTTTCGCGCTCGCTCTGGCTCTTTTCTTTTCAATCGCGTCCGCAACCGCGGCGCTTGAATTCGTCGAGCAAAACTCGTGTTACGTGGAAGGACGGGTTCTTTCCGTAGTGTCGACGGAAGATTATTCCAACGTGTCTTTCGAAACGATTGAAACGAGCCGTGTTTCTAACGAGAGCGTGCAGCCGTGCTTTTTCCAGGCGAACGAAGAAGTCACTGCTGTTTACGAGCACCCGACGCCGTGCGTTGTTGACTGCGTTCAGTACTTCGTCGAGTTGACCGCGGGCGACGTTTTCACCGGGAGATTGTCGAAAACGGGTGAAGACTGGAACCCAATCAACGAGTTGTACTCGCTGTCCATAAATGAACCAAATTGTCCTTCGTTGAACGACTGCGGCATCAAGTGCGACCCGTTCAGGGGGTTGGCGCGCGACGGCAAAGGCTGCTTCAAGTGCGCTTGCCGCGAGCAGGATGACTCGTTGTTAGGCGGGCACACGAACTTGATTTTTCATTCGTTCGAGTTCGTGAACGGCTGGAACTTTTTCTCTTACCCAGCTTCGCTCGACAGGGACGCTTTCTGCCAAGCCGGGCAGTACTGCGAGAACAAGCGCGTGCCGCTGCCGAAAATCGCCGCGTTGAACTGCAGCGTTGAAAACGCGGTTTGGGGCTGGGTTAACGGAGCGCGTTCTTACGCCGAATTCCAGTTGCCGGACGTCGGGAAAAAAGAAAACACGCCTTTCGCCGCTCAGCTCCTTACGGGTTACTGGATTAAAGCGAGCGAGCCTTGCGTAGTAACCGTCTTTGGAACGGTAGGCGCGTTTTACGGGTACGACGACGCGACGGGAAAACAATTGTTGAAAGGCTGGAATTCTATCGGCGCGGGAGGCACGGGCGGAAGCCCGTTCGGGCAGGTTTACTCGGAGGAGTGGGATTTAGTTAAAGGCGACTGCGTCGCGGAAAAAGGCCCTTACGGTTGGAACGCCGAAAAACAAGAATTCTTTAAAACCGCTTCTCTGGTGCAAGGAAACGCGTACTTCGTTAAACTAAAGAGCGATTGCGTAATGAAGCGGTCGCAGCCTTCTATCAGTTGGGGTTGAGGAAACAAATAAGGTGAATTGTTTTGGTGCTTAAAATCTTCGTGCGCTTGCTCGCCGTCGTAGGCGTACTCGCTTTGCTTTTGCTTTTAGTCTACGTCGTTCCCGGATTGCTGCCGGAAGCGCGGACGCAGTGGAGCAAGATTCAACCGCCGCGCTGCGCTACCGCGAGCGATTGCGTTCTCGCGAACAACTCGTGTTGCTCGAACCAAAGCGGTAACTGGACTTGCGCCGCGTTGGACGCGCATTGCGCGCCGAATTACGCCGCTATAGTGCGTGGTTGCTGGTGCGGGAGCGGTTTGTGTGCGGCGAACTATTCGTGCGAGCCCGTTCGCCCGACCGCAACGGTTGAATTACCGCCGTTTCCGCCTGAAGATTTGGAAGCGAGTGCGACGCCGACTCCGAACGCGGAGCCAAGCGTTGAAGCGAGCGTTGCCGCAAGCGCAGTTGCTTCCGTCGTTCCTTCCGTTACCGCTTCAACCGGCGCTGGATTGGCGAACCCCGCTTCCGTGTACTGCGGCGAGAAAGGCGGGAGCCTCGAAATCGGCGACACATCGCAAGGCCAAGTCGGTTACTGCTTTTTCGTTGATTACAGCGTTTGCGAGGAATGGGCGTTCTTCCGCGGCGAGTGCGTGCAAGGCGCGTGCAAATACTACTGCGGCGGCACTGGCTCTAGCTCTGAAGGGTTGTACGACTGCAACGACGCGTTGCTCGTCAAAAAAACGTGCGCTTGAAACGTGCGCTTGAAAAATATTTTTATTTCAAGCGAAGTCGACTTTGTTTAAGTCTGCCGCTAAATAGTTCGCGCGGTGCAGCAAGTCTTGCAAGGCGTTTATTTTGATTATTTCGCGCGGGTTTTCGCCTTTCAAGTAGTGCGCGTGGTGTTTCGCGTCCGAAATCCTTTCAAGCACTCTGATTGCATTTAGTCTCGAAACCAATTTTTCCCACCCACCTTTTCGTTCTTCACTTGTTTTTTCGGAAGCTTATTTTGGTTGCACCTCGTTTAAAAACGTTTCCTTTTTTTTCGAGCGCTTTTTCCTAGTTTTCGGGATTGCAAGGCGTTTGCTTGAAGAAAAAACGTTGTTTTTAAATTTCGGTGCGCACTCGTTTTAATCAAAAGAGTTGAAGCGAATGTTTAGGAGGGGAATTAAATGACGTCTAACAAGTTTTTTTACTTGATTGCTTTGGTTGCGATTGCGGTGTTGATGCTGGGTTGCGTGCAACAGAATCCGATTGCGGTTCCCTCGCCTTCGCCGTCGCGCGCTCCCGCAGCCTCGCCGACTTCAGCGCCCAGTGCTTCCCCGTTGGCGTGCTTCACCGGCGTCGGCAGTTGCTGCGTTGGAACCGCGTGCAGCGTGGTTAACGTTGATTGCGTTCCGGGGAAGAAGCCGGTTTTCAAGGGTTGCAGCGCGGATTGCATGCCGATGGCGGAGTGCATGCCCGAGGTTTCGCCAACGGTTTCGCTAACGGTTTCGCCTGCGGTTGTTCCTTAGCCTTCGGCTTTTAAGGAGGATTGCCGCACCGTGAACTGCGCTAACAGCGTTTGCGAGTCGGTTTGCGCCGGTTGGAGTATCGGGATTATCAGGAAAATTATTGGGTAAAAAACGCTGTTTTTAAAACGCGGCGCGCCTTTTCTATCAGTCAAAGCAGTCAATGGTGATTATCTGGTGAAATCGTTTTTAGTCATAGCTTTATTGTTGTTCGGCGCGTTGCTCGCGTTCGGGTGCGTTGAACAAAACGGCGGCAACGGTAACGGCGAACCGACGATTCCTCCGTTTCCCAGCGCGGAACCGAGTTTAGTCGCGTGCACGATGGACGCGCGCGCTTGCCCCGACGGCTCGTACGTCGGACGCATAGCGCCGGATTGCGAGTTCGCGCCTTGCCCGAGCGTTGCGCCAACGCTGACGCCGAATCCGTCTTGTCCGCCGATAACGATTTCTTGCTGGTGCCCGGGTTTCGAGCACGAGTCTTGCCCCACGAAGCTGGACGAAAACGGTTGCACTCAGTGGGACATCGAAGCGTGTCCTCAAGCGGCTGCGTGTTCAAGCGATAACGATTGCGCTGTGGGCGGTTGCAGCGGCGAACTCTGCGGCGCGAAGGGCGCCGACTTGATTTCAACTTGCATTTGGCGCGAGGAATTCGCGTGTTACAAGAAGACGACTTGCGGTTGCGTTGAAGGCGCGTGCGCGTGGAAAAGCAACGCCGCGTTCGACGCTTGCTTGAATGGGAGTTGAACTTTTTTTTGGAAGACAAAATCACTTTAGACAGGACTGCCTTCAAGGCTCTCGCGAGCGAGACGCGCGTTTCCATACTCAAGAAACTCGGCGTCCGCCGAGCCACGCCCAGCGAATTAGCCGCCAGCCTCGGTGTGAGCGCGCAAGCGGCTAGCGAGCACTTGACGCAACTCGAACGCGCGGGACTCGTGCGCCGCGAAGACGAAGGCAGGAAATGGGTTTACTACTCGCTTACGGATAAAGGCAAGGCGCTCGTTCGCCCTGAAGACGCCAAACGCGTCTGGGTTCTGCTCGGAACGGGCGCAATCGCGCTCGCCGTAGGCTTCTCGCGCTTCTTCACTTCGCTTTCCCCGTTTTCCTCGCCGGCTGCTTCGTTGAACTCGTTGAATTTCCCGGCTGTCTTGTCTTCAGTCGGCACGATTGCTCCGCAAGCGTTTCGCAGCGCGCCGCCCGCGATAGCGGACCAGGTTTTTTCAGCTGAAGCGGTGGTAGCGAAAGCCGCGAACGAAGGCGCGCAATCTCTTGCCGCAACGGTTTCGCCGAGCGCAGTGCCTTCGGTTGATCCTACTGCATTCGTTCAAGCCGGCGTTAACGCTGCGGGCAATTGTGTTTCGTGCGGAATGACGCCGATTGAAATCGTTTTGATTACGGCGGGTTGCATCCTAGTGGGCGCGAGCGCTTACTATTACGTGAAGTCGAAGCGAGAACGCAGCGTTCGCAACGTGCGCGTCAAGAAGCGTTGAGTAACTCGCCGTTTCGTTGTTTGTGTTAGCACCTATTTTTCAAGCGTTTGCGGTTTTTGCGGCGCCTGCGGTGGAAGCACTATTTTTTTCGCTGGTTCCGCGGCTGACGAACCATATGGCGAGGACGGCGATGAACGTCACTAAAATCGCTACGAGTGTTTCACCAACCCACGTCTGGGCAGGAGGAACGAAAGTGTTAATCGCGTCTTTTATCGCCGTGTTCCAAAACAACGCCGCCACGAATCCGAACGCGGCAGTCACGAGCGTTGCGAGTTGTTTCCTGAAGTCGCGTTGGAATTCGCGCGCGAGTTCAATTTCGCGTTGCAAGCGTTCCTTGTTCATCGCGCGCACTTTGGTTCGCAGCGCGTCGTTCGTCTGTTCGAGCTTCTCGTTTTTGTTCTTTAATTCTATCTTTTTGTTCATGTTGATTCTCCCCTTTTGTTTATTCAAGCATCGTTTAAATCGTTTTTTGCTTGCTCGAATCCTGTGGGAGGCGCTTGCAATCCGCAACGTTTTTTAACTCCTGCGCGCATAATGTTAACCTTATTCTGCGCGTTTTGCATTTCGTTTGCGGCGCATTTGTTTTTTCGGAACGGATAGCGTAATGCATTTAAGTCGACGACGGTTGATTTCAACGGTTTCGGGTTGTTTCGTGTTGTTTTTGAACTGGTTTGGTGATTGGCTTGGCTAAATTCGTTTTCGTGACGGGCGGCGTCTTGTC
>CAZOKY010000026.1:0-12872 GCA_964580705.1 Microcaldota archaeon
TCTCGAAAGGAATGAGCTTCACTTTGCCGGACTTTATTTCCTGCATTTCGAATTCGACTCCTTTATGCACAAGCAGCGCTTCCTCTTCCTGTATGTCGCGCTCGTAAGCCATTAACGCCTGCCTCACGACTTCAGTCTGGTTTCCCGCGTAACCCTTTTCAATTAGTCTTTCGATTATCGCTTCGTACGGCGTTCCAAGATTAAAGTTCAAAAACCTCACCTCAAATGCACATTAGATGTTCATTCAAGTATATAACTATTGCGCATTCATTAAGCATAGTTTTTGGGCGTCAGTAACTGCTTTCTATTGCCGAACCGATTGCGAGCAGCACGAGCGCTAACACGACGAGAATGGCGCTGTCCATCGCAAGCATCGGGATTTCGCGGCGCGGGCACTTGCGTCGCGCGATTCGCGCTATTGCCATCGAGATTACGCCGCCGGCGATGCTGGCGACGAAGTACGCGGCGACTTCGAATATTCCGTGCGGAAACAAACCGAAGAACCCGGTTGCGAAGCCCGCCAAGCCGTCGGCTTTCACTTTCGCGCCTATTACGACGCCGATGATACTCGCGTTCCATAGGAGGAGGTAAATGCTGCCTACTCCGTAAACGAGGCAGAACAGGAACATGAGGGCGAGAACCGTCAAGTTGTGCGTGAATAAAGTCCAAAACTTTGCTTCACTGAAAACGCGTCCAGTAGCGGAAACTGAATCCGAAGCGTATTGCGTGGCGATGCCTTGAATCGTTTTGACTTCGTTGATTTGGTCCGCGAAAACGCTTTGAGCGGCGGCGTCGGGAAGAAACGCGAAGCAAGCGCAGTAAGCGAGTATGGCGCCGAGGAAAAACCAGGCGAAAACGAGGATTAACCGTTCGTGGCACTCGAGGAATTTTCTTTCGCCCGCGAGCGGGGAAGCGTAACGGTAGCAAGCGTTTTCTTCAGCGTGTTCCTCGTGCATTAAAAGCATCCAAACGAGCGGTATGGCGGGCACCATGGCGAAGATGACGGCGCTCGCGTGAATCGACGGCATTAAGAGTTCGAGCGCTACGCCCGCGAAAACGAATACGGCGCTCGCTATCGCGATGAGCCACGGTTCGCGGAGGGCGCGGCGCGGTGGAAGTAAAACGTCTAGGACCATGTTGAATAAGGAAAGGCAAACAAGGTTTTTAATCCTCTCCCGACGAAAATAATGCGTCGCGGCTGTGGTCTAGAACGCGTTTCCCTTTTTTTTCGTTTTGACGGAATTCGCGTGGACAATGGTATGATGCGAGCTTCCCAAGCTCGCGATCCGGGTTCGATTCCCGGCAGCCGCATTCAATCCAATGTTGTTTGCATGCTTGTTGGAGGAATGATTTGAATGGCGTTGTCGAAACAGGATTTGGCTCACCGCAAGGCGAGTTTGAAACTCAAGCTTGCCGCGCTCGAAGAACAGGCGAAGGACGATCCTCTCATGCGCAACCGCAGGCTTCACGAGGAAATCGCGGAACTCAAGAAAAAACTCGAAAA
The DNA here is from genome assembly GCA_964580705.1 of Microcaldota archaeon. Classification (GTDB taxonomy): domain Archaea; phylum Micrarchaeota; class Micrarchaeia; order Norongarragalinales; family Norongarragalinaceae; genus CAITNU01. Next base: position 1,505 of record CAZOKY010000026.1, read on the forward strand.
ACAGGAGTAAACGCTTTTTCTAAAGCTATGCCGCTTTTCCAGTAACGCCGGTGACGCGTAATCCGGTGAAATCCGCCGTCCCGCTTCAGTTGTCACCGAAAAACAATCAGCAGCCAAATCAGTGATAACCAGTTATCACCGAAAAGCATATATATTTGTTTTCAGTGATAACTGTGTTAATGGTTTCAACAGTTGAATTTGTGAATTTGATGGAGTTTGTTTGAGTGAGTTCGCGTGTCTAGAATACTTTCCCGCAAAGTCAAAGGAAAACGCTACTACTACTTGGAAGAATCGGTGAAGCAGAAGCACGGCGGAAAATGGGTGAAGGAAAGCGTTTACCTCGGAGGCGCCGTTCCGGAAAGAAGTGATTTGCTGAAGATTTTCAAGGATTTTTCCAGCGGGCTCAAGAAGAAAGGCGTTTGGCCTGTTACGCCTCCGTACACGGAGTTCGTTACCCGCTCGCTTGCTTCGAAGCTTGAAACTGCCGCCGAACGCAAAAAAGAGTTCGTTAACGCGTTGCCGCCGGAAAAAAGGAAGGCGTTTTGCGAGCGCGAGCGCATAACTTTCATTACGGACTCTAACGCCATAGAAGGTTCGACGCTTGACTACTGGCTGACTGAACGAGTTGTTTCAGACCAAGCGCGAACTGAACGCTTGCAAAAGCGCGGGTTCGTCGTTACTGGAATTGACCGCGAAGAACAAGAAGCGATGAACTTGAACAAGTGCCTGGACGTTTACGAAAATCTTTTGGCTCGAAAAACGGATTTGAATGAGGAAGTGATTTTGCGGCTTCACTTCATTCTCCTCGCGAAAATAGATGGTTACGAACAGTATCAAGGCGTTTGGAGGCCAGTCAACGTTAGAATTCGGGGTTCGGACCACGTGTTTCCCGACCACTCTGAAGTTCAGAGTTTGATGAAAAACTTGTTGTCTTGGTACAAGGAAAACGAGGGACTAGTTCACCCCGTCGAATTGGCGGCAAAATTTCACACGAAATTCACCGGCGTGCATCCTTTCGCGGACGGGAACGGGCGGATGGCGCGGCTTTTGATGAATTACGTTCTTCAGTTGAACGGTTTTCCGTTTACGAATATTCCTCTCAAGCGGCGTAGCGCTTACATGAAGACGCAAGCAGTTGGAAACAAGGGCGGCTTGCGTCCGTTCGCGCTTTTTCTCGCTGAAGAAATAGTCAAGCAGTCGGAGAACAGCGTTTTAAAGGCGGGTTTAAAAAACGGTTCAGCGTTTCAGCACTTGAACGAGTAAATCACGTAATCCGCGAGATCCAAGTCTTCGGATAGGGCTTCGGGTACTGCGAACGTCAACAACGCGGAATAAGTCTTGCCGTCCGGCGTTTTGCAGTCCGGAAAAACAGCATTCTTTATGAAGAAGAACTCGTTTGTTGCACTCAAGTATTCTTCAACCGTGAACAAATAAATTTTTCTCCCGTCTAGAACGCCGGAATAATTGTAAACGATTTCGCTTGGATTTAATTCCGCAAAAGTTTCCTTCAAGTCTTGGTCCGTGAACTCCTGATCGAAAGTGCGGACGATAACTGCTTCGCTTGAAGAAAACGGTGATTCCGCCCAAATGCGGAGGGTTATGTCTGGTTCTAGTTCCTCGTCGCGACTGATTTGGTAGCCGATGGGATACTTCAGAGAGTAACCCAACGCTTTGTCCGTGTACGTGATGAATGCGTCAGCGTGTTGCGCGCCGTACGCGACTTGTTTTTGCTTGAAGTCCTCCATGACGACGTCCTTCTGCGCGAAAACGCCTCCAATCGTGCCGAGTTGCTCGGGCTTTAAAACGCCGGCGAAGTAAGAAACGGCTACCGCGACTATCGCGAAAACGACGATTACTAGAAGCCAATTGGTTTTCTTCTTCAATTTCCTTCACACTCCTTTTTGCTAAGCGTTAGATTCAGTTAAAGTCGTTTGTCCTCTCCGCTTTTCGCCTATGGAATTTGGTTCAAGCACTTTGTCGCCTAAAACGAATCCGCTTCCAACTTTTTCGTTGACGGGTTCGACTTCGGGCTGGAAAATGCTTTTCAAAACGCTTAACGTGTCGAGTTTCGGTTTTTTGCTTTCTGTAGGCTGGATGACTAAAACCGCGGTGTACCCCGTAATGGACTGCAGCGCCTTGTTCGTGTATACTATCGGAGACTTTTCCACGGTCAGGCAGCCGCGCAAATCGGTTTTTTCCGGCTGCTGCGGGCAAACGCTTTTCAAGTTTTTGGTTTCCATTTCGTAGTAACAGTTCTTGCTTTCGGCGTTGGGAAGCAGTTCTTCATCCACCAGATAACAGTATTCGTTGACGGTAGGCGTGCTTCCGTCGAAGTGCATCGTTAGAATGTTGTTCGCGTAGTCTGGCTTGAATTCCGAGCGAACGGGTTTGCCGTTTACCCTCAAGAACGTGGCTGCCGCCATGCAGCCGAGTCCGCCCGCGAGTTTTGCTCCGGTTTTAATCGCGTTGCTTTTTCCAAACATTCCCGTCACACTTTTAAGTTTGTCAGCAGGCGATTTTGGTTCTGCAGCGGCTTTCTCAATTAAACTGAGCTCTAACGCCGTTCTTATTGTTGAGGTACTGGTGGTGCTAGTTTTTGTTCCCCCGAATCTGTTGGCTATTCCTTTGATTGCTCCGCCAGTCACCAGCCCAGCGATTTTGCCTCCCGCGAAAACCAGTGCGGGACTGCCCGTCTTTTTGCCGAAGCCCGTAGTCAACCCGGATACTGCGGCGTAAGCAACCGCGTCGCCGAGAGCGCTGGCGGCGTAACCGCCGACGCCAGTGAACCCGAGTTGTTTAAACAACTCGACTCCTTTAAGGGTTTTCGCTGCCGAAACGCTTTTACCCGCCGGACCAATTACGCCTTCAACTAAGGCGCTGCAAATGTTTCCGATTTGAAGATACAAGCAATAGTTCTTCTTGTCGCAATTGCCGGTGTATCCGCCGATTGACCCGGTTGCTCCGCACGCCGCCAAACTTTCGAGTTCAGCGGTGCAAAAGCTGGTTGCAAACTGCATCAATTTAGGCGACGCTCCGTAAATCGCTCCGAGCGCAAGTCCTATGCAGCCTGCGGTGGAAGCGGTGTGCGCCATCGTAATATACGTGTTTAAAGAAGCGTCGCAAAACGGTGAGTCGCTGTAACTCTTGGCGGCTTCGAAATCGGTTGCGGTGGATGCGTCAAGCTTGCCTTGGGCATTCAAACCCCTCTTTATTCCGTACAACGCTTCGCTTAACAAAGACATTTGCTGCAAGTCAAACGAATCCGGTTTAGTCGAATAAGCGCCTATTTCCCCGCTAATCAACTGTTTTATCGGGGCGTCTTTGACTACAGTCGCTCCGATATACGGGAATGTCTCGTCGGGACTCATCAACAAAGGCAGGTTAGCCATATTTTCCTCGCAAGCGAGCATCTTGTCGATTTTGACTTCGAGATAGAAACCGCTTACTCGGTCCTTGTATTCTTTCGTCGACGCGACTCCGCCGAAACTGCGGTCGCCAGGATCCAAACGCGCCGTCACCGCGTAAATCCCGCACCCGGCGAGTTTAGTCGCCGCGTCCTGTTTGCTGAACTGAATATCGGAATTGAATCCGTCGCTACGCAGTTCAGCGCTGCGCGCTTCTACGACGTCACTGATTTTCTTTACTATTTGTTCCGACGTCGCAACCGTATTCGCCAAATGCAGCACCATCACTTTCCTCCACGCCTTGCCCGCGCCGAAGTCACGCGCGATTTCCGCGTAACGGTCGTCAGCCTTCGTTTCGCTGACTGCGAGGTCAATCGTCGCCCCCAAGAAAGAATCGATTGCTATCACCGCGTCGTTCGCCGCACAAAACTCTACCTCGCAATCCTGGTAAGGCGAGTAAGCTTCCTTAACTGAAGCGTCCGCGAAACTCAACCCGGATTCCCCAGCAGGTTTCGCAACCCCGCTTGCAACCGCGCCCGCAGCCTCATCCGCTTCGCCTAAACCCAGAAACATCGTGTTCGGATCAAACTTCAGCGTCCCCAACGGCGTGTTCTTGTACAACGCTTTCACTCCCGCTTCGGGCTTGTAGACGACGACGTGCAACGGGTACTCTTCGAGCGGTAGCGCTCCGCCCGCGGCGCCTTTCGCGTTAACCGTCAGCGTGAGAATGCCCCTGTTGCCTTGCTCGTCGCCCGTGTACTTCAACGACTTGCACTCGAACGCTATCGCCGTGCCGGGCGCGAGTTCCGCGCCCTCGAGCGGCGTTTTTGCTCCAGCGTTTTCCGCGTCGTAAGCAGTGCACGCGACGTGCCCGGAATCCTCGCGCTTGCCCGCGGCGTTGGTTTTGATTCCGATTACGACTGAGCCGTACCAGTTGTTTCGCATCACAACTATTTTCTTGTGGCTGCCGTCCGCTCCGTCGACTCCCTTGAAGTAGAGCGTCGGAGTCGCGACGCCAGCCATTCCCTTCGGAAATTCAACCGGCCCCGCCTCGACGAGCCCGGCAGCGTTCTTGCTCGCGGAGTATTTTCCGCACTTGGAATCGTAATCCTTGCCGTTCACCTTGATTTCCAGCGGGAGGCGCACGGGCTCGGTGTCGCGTCCGCGCTCGTTCTTCGCGTAAATCAACACGGTGCCTTTCAGAGTCGTGTCGACGTCCGAACGAATGCAACCGTACTTGTCCAGCCACGATGAAGGGACTTCAACTGTGAAAACGTATTTCGCGCACTGCTCGCCTCCCGGAAGGTCGCCGGTATGCACGCCGCCGTACTTGGTTGCCTCCAAAAACTTCATGTGCTCGCTGTCCGCGGGAAGGAATTCAGCGATTTTCTCGGAATCCTTTGAACCCTCGTCGGGAACGACTTCGAACCGCGTCAACGAAACCGTTTCCACTCCGATGTTCTTCATGCAGATTTCCTTGCTGCGCCGCTTTTGCTCGTTGTTTAAAACGTCGAAAGCGAGAATAGCCGGATCAAACGCCAAAGCCGCGCTGCTTATGCGCACTTCCAACGTCCCGCTCGCTGCGGCGTCGCAGTACGGAACGTAACTGATTTGCGAGCGAGGCGGCAAGTAAAGCTGCTTGCTCTCGCCTTTCTGCACGGCTTCGATTTGCGTTCGCACGGCGTCCGAGTAATAACCCGTGTTCACGTCCACGCTGATTTTCTTCGTCTTGCTTAACTCGTACGTCGTGTCGCCGATTAACTTTATTTTCTTGTAGCCGCCCAACGGAATGTCGTAAGGCACTTTCTCCGTCCTCGCGCCCGGCGGCAGGACGAGCGTCGTGCCTGAAGGAACGGTAATCGTTACCTGCTTGAGTTCGTCGCTGAGCTTTTGCCCCGAACGGTCTTTCTCGCACGTTTCGAACGAGATTTTCTTGCCGCGCTTCGCTTCCACGACGTTGCCCGCCTCGGCGTCCGACGCTTCGGGCGTCCCGCCTAGTTTGCCGCCTTCAATCGTCACGCGCTTGCTTGCAGCGCTCTCGTAAAGCACGACGTCCGGCTCATTCTTCGAGTAAACCTTGATTTTCGCGTTGCTCGACGAGCAATCGTTTATTACCGCTTTCAACGGGCTCGCTTGGAATACGGTTCCGGCAGGGAATTCCACGAGAACGTCCTCATTCGGGACGAACACCTGCGGACACGAACTGATTGCAGTCGGGTCTTCAACTGCTTGCGCGGCCGCGCCTTTCAAGAAGAACGTGGGCGCCATAGGCGGAACGCGCACTTGCGTGAGCGTTCCTCCAGTCGTCGAAGCGGGTCGCGGGTCGAAGTTGAATTGCACGACGCTTTCGTCGGAAAGGCGGTAAGAGTAAAGCGCCTTGGTTTTATCCTGAATGAAACGCGCGCCCTCCGGTATTCCCGGGATGGAGAGGAAAGGCAGCGTTAAAACGAACGCGTCGTAACTTTCGCTGAACGACTGGCTTGCAGCCGAAGGCAACGGCATGAATTGGTTTCCGCCCGCGCTCGCTCCCGCCGCTCCTTGCGCAGACGCGAGCGTCAACGGCATGACGAATTGCGCGGGAACGATTAACCGGCCGTTCGCCGGAATCTTGACTACGAGTGCGGCGGGCGTTCTTTCCACTTCAGTTCCCGCGTCGAAAGCGATTTTCGTTCCGTCGGGAAGCGCGATTGATTCCACGTTTTGGTAACGCGAAAGCGAAGCGAAGCCGGCCGAGTAACCGCTCGAACCGAACGTCGGAATGTTTTGAGTTGACGCGGTTTGCGTGATTACGCGCGAGCCCGCAGGCAAGACGAGCGTTTCCTCGACGGGGAGGGAAAGCGAAACTCCGTTCGCAGGCAAACGGTCTAGAATGTCGCTTATGGGCGCGCGTTCGAAACGCAGCAAGGCGTTCGGCGGCGCTACTACGACGCGCATTCCTTCGTATTCCGACAACCCCAAGCCCGGAGGCAAGTAAAGCAACGCGTTGCCCGCGGTGACGACGAGCGCGTTTCCTTGAATTGCCGCGTCAGCGTCGCCGGGAACCTCGATTATTACTTGCACGGGTAACGTGAGAGTGACTCCGCGTTGCGTTACCGCGGCGCGGGTTTCACCGACTTTCATCTTGGTGTTCGACGGAAGCAATGCTTCCCGCGTTTGCGTTTCAACGTTCGCGCCTCCGTCCAACCAAAACAGTTCTCCGTTCGGCAGAGCAAGCGTCACCGAACCGTCAACGTTTTCCTTGTCGACGGTGCCTTGAGGCAACCCCAAGCGAATCGGAAGCGGAAGCGTAATCGATACGGCGTTGCCGGGCTCGCACGATTCGCTCGCCTTAAGCGTTTTCGTAAGCGTCACGGTTTTCTTCGATGAAACGCCTAAGCTGGAAGCGTAGAAAATTATTGTTCCCTTGTTTTTGTCGTCTTGCATGACGCAATCCGGCAAGTCGCTCGGCAGCGCCGCCGTAGCGATGAAATCAATGCTGTCTCCCGGCTGGAGAATCGCGGAGAGGGGTTCGACGAACACGCCTTCAACGCTCGAGTCGTGGTTGATGAGAACTGCGTAATCGCCGCGGTTTTCAACCGTAAACGTTTTCGCCGCGTTTTCGTTAACGGCGTCGTTTTCCGTTTCTTCTCCAGCGAACAACGCCGCGTTCGCCGCTGCTGCGGCTGCTTCCGGCTTGATTTCCAGATTCGCCGTTTGCGGCGTTACGGTCCACGCGTCATCGATTTTCTTTTGAGTAACGCTCAAGTCTATCTGGAACTGAGTTTCCTTGTCTTCACCGAATGTTCCGCCTGCTCCCGAGCCGACGAAGTCGCCCGTAGTCGCGGTAAACGTTATTACTCCGCTGGATTTCTCGGTCAAGCGGTCGCGCTCGCGCGAGACGAGCGGCGCGTCAGGCAACAACCGCGCGGTAACCGTGACTTCCTTGTTTTCGCCCGGTTTCAAGCGCAGCGTCGTTGGTTCGATGACGAGTTCAGCGTACTTGCTGTAAGAAAAGAATTCGCTTGAAACTTCGACGCGCAATTCGTTGGAAACGAGGTTTTTGACTATCACGCGGCCTTCAGCATCTCCTTCGTCGCGCACCGCCAGGCGCAACGCGTCGGTCGAAACGCTTATCGCTTGAGCCGGCGCTTTCACGGGAATGAAGCCGCTTGCAAGCGCGTAGCCTTGCGATGAAACAGTCCATTTTACGGCTCCCGCGCCTTTAGGCGTCACGCGCGAAACGCGGTATTCCCCGCGTTGAGCGAGTTCGGCGTCGTCGTCCGCCTCGATCGTCGCCGCAAGCACTGCGGGAGACTCGTCGCTCGGCTCTATTGTTATGCGTGCGTCGTCTATTGCGGTGCCGAATGCGTTGTGAACCGTGAACGCGACGTTCTTTTCTTCAAGCGCAATCAACGACGACGGTTTGACGCTTACCACGAGTTTAGGAGTTCCTTGCGATACCACGCGGAGGAACACGTTTTCGTTGAGGAGCGTGTTGCGTTGCGAGTCAAGCGCCGCGAGCTGCATTCCCGCGTCGTTGCTTAAACGCCTCGCTTCCACTTCGAAAAACCCGGTTGAATCCGTGTCGCGCAGCGTTACGGCGAGGTCGCTCGTGTTCGCGTCCGACGCCGCCGTAGCAGCCGTCTTCCCGTTGAGGTTCGCTTGCTTTAACGCGAGCGCTCCGCCCGCGGCGGACGCAGCTGTTTTGAGTTGCAGCGTTACGGGCGCATCGCTTTCTTTGAGGGCGCGGAATCCGACGCGGAACGTTTTGCCGAGTTCGGCATTAAATTCTTCCTTGGAGCGCAACCCATTTTGCTCGAACCAGTACTCGACGCAAACGCCGTTGTCGCAGTAACCGCCGAACTTGATTTGCAGCGAAGGCGTCTTGAACGCGTTCGCGAGCGCTTCGGCTTTGCTTGCGCCTGCGGCGGCGTCAACGGGCTCGCGCACCACCGTTTGCGTGACGCCCGGGGTTTGACTTAAAAGTTCTTCGCCGTAAAACGCGGCGCGGTATTCAAGCCAAGTTTTTTCTCCGACGCGTTGCTTGACTTTGAATTGAACGCTGACTTCGCGTCTTCCCTTGAACGGCTCGAAACTGAATTCAACCCACTTGAACGCGGTTGCCGACGCGCCAGTAAGCGTTCCTGCTGCTGCGGCGGCCGCCTCGTTTTCCTGCGATTGAGTTGCGGGAACTACGTTCAACGTGCCCATTTCAAGCGGGTGTATTCCGCAGTGGAACGACCACGAACCCGCGCGTGGAGGCTTGACTATAAACGTTTGGTTGGATTGCAATACGCTGCTTGACGAGCCGGCTCCGCCTTCAAAACCTTCGTCGAACGCGACGGTGTGTTGTTTTTCGCCGAGGTTCTTGAAAATCACGCGCGCTCCTTCAACCGCCTCCACGTCTTGGGGAGTGAATCCTTCATCGTAAATGCCGACGACTACGTCGCGCGACTTCGCGCTTGAAGCGGATGCGGTTGTTCCCGCCAGCGCTTGCGCGGCCGCTGCAGCGGCTTGTTCTTGCGCGATTAATTCGTCGTAACTCAAGCCGCGCGTTACTCTCGCGCCGCCCGCCGAATACGAGATGAGTTCAATTGGTTCTTCACCGATTGATTTGACGGAGTCGCCGACGCGCACGTGCGCCACCGCGCGCGAGGCTTCGTCGCCCGCGAGCGAGAATCGCGCCGTATACGTTGCGAGCGGCTTGAGTTCGCTCGCTCGCTTGCCGTTTTCGTCGAACACGCCGAGAAAAGAAATTTTGCCTTCAAGCGTCGTCGTTTTCGTCACGATAAACTCGCGCTTGTTTTTCGCTCCCGGCACGAGCTTGAATTCGTCGCTGTAAAAATCGTCGTAACCCGATGCCGTGACTTGCGCGATGGCGGCGTCGCTTTCGATTATTTCGAGAACGCACTTCCCGTTTCCCGCGGTAGTGCAAGACGCTTGTTCGTCGCCAGCGAAAACAGTGATTTTCGCGTTCGCCACGCTTTTGCGCGTCGCGGAGTCGACTACGCTTGCTTCGAAACGCGTTTTCTGCGCGACGAATTGAATCGCGGCGTCGGCGCTTTGCCCAATCTCGATTTGCGTTTGAGTTTCAGCGCTGCGCCCCGCTTTCGCGGCTACGACGTTGACTGCGCCGATTGCGCCGCCGGCAGGCAATCCTTCGAACGAAACAACTCCGTCTTCGCCCGTAGTGGCGCCGGGCACGCCCAAGAATTTGTCTGCCGCGTCGAACAACGATACTTGTGCTTGCGCTGCAGGCAAACCGTTTTTGTCCGTCACGATTACGGTGAGCGCCCCCGAATTTTTCGCAGTTGCTTCGCGTAACGTCACTTTGTTGACGCCTTTCTTGACGTAGGAAAGAGTTTGCGGGAGAAAACCGGGTTTGTAAACGACTGCGTAAACGCCTGCGAGTCCGCCGAACGAATTCGGGTTCAACTGCAGCACGCCGTCAGGCGCGACGCCTTCAAAACGCAAAGCGTTCTTCGAGTCGTACAAGCGCACGAGCGTTGCCGCGATTGCGGCGCCGTTTTCGTCGACTACTTGAATCGTCGTGTTTTCCGCGCCCGCCGCACGGGACAACTGGATTTTCACGTTCACGGTTTCGTCGCTCGCGTTAACGTTCACGTTTTTCGATTCGAAACCCGGCGCGCTCGCGACGACGTCGAGCGTCGCGCCGAACGGCACTGGCGCCGCGTCGCAACTCCCGTCTTGCGCGGTGCGAAGCGAGTAAAGCGTTTTCTGCGTGTTCGTTTCTACAACGCGCACGCTCGCGTTTTCGATTGGGTTCCCGTAAAGCCCGTTCTCGTCGAACACGCCTATGTGCAGCGCTGACTCGCGCGTTTCGCCGTTTTTGACTAGCGTCAACGTTACCTGCTCGTTTTTGTCGGTTATCGAAATCGTTTCTTCGATACTGGAATAGCCTTCTTGGGAAGCGCGGACGATGAACGCCTTGTTTTTCGGGATGCGGAACTCGTGAGTCGCGCCTTCAAACGAGTCGTAAAGGATGCCGGATGAATACTCGACGTCTATTTGCGCTGAGTCGGCTCCGCGGACGGTAACGTAAAGAGAGACTTGTTCTTGAGTCAAGCTCGTTCCTTGGAATTCAAGGGACGTCGTTTGCCCGCTCACGACCGTTTTCATCGCCTTGTTCGGCGTTAACAGCATTGAGTCGGTTGAAACGCTGATTTCGTATTCTCCCGGCGGCAAGTCGCTGAACAACACGTATCCGCCAGTCATCGTCTTGTCCGCCTTATACTTCGCTGCAGTGTTGCTGATTGAAACGACGGCGTCGGCGCTTACGGGTTCGCCCGCCAAATCGCTTATCGCAATCGAGAGTTTGCCTTTCTGTTGAGTCAAACCGCCGAGCGAGAGCCCGGAACCGAGCGTCATCGCTATGACGCCTATAAGCAGGAGGAAAACGATGGCGAACACGGGTAAGGAAGGAATGCCTTTGTCTTCGAGGGCGTAAGCCCAATCGCGCAACGGCAAACCTTTGTCGGTGCACGCGTCGAGGAACGCTTGCCACGAATCAGTCAAGCTCATGAACCCAACCTCCTGTAAACGAATTCCGTAAACGAAAAAGCAAAGCTGGAAGCTCCGCTTCACTAAAACCCTTTAAAAATAAAGCGCGGCGAACTTTAAAAAGCGTTTCAAAAACCGCGGCGCAAGCGAAAAGCGTTGGTAAGCGCGAGTAAACGCTGTTAAGCGCGTTATTTTAAGAATAAGGAAGGTATTTGTCTTGCGTTTGCGTTATTCAAACCAAGAATACCGCGGTTGCTTGACTGATAGCGTTTAAAAGTGGTTAAAATGCGTTCGAAGAAAACGTTTTTTTCAGCGGCAATCGTCTTCGTTTTCGCTTCAGCGTTAGTTCTCGTTTTTGCTGGCGCTGGCTTCGTGAGCGCGGTGACGAACGTTAGCGCGTGCGAAACGCTTTCCAGCGCCAACGAGTACTACGTTTTAAACCAGAGCATTGGCCAGAGTTCGAC
>CAZOKY010000027.1:0-3925 GCA_964580705.1 Microcaldota archaeon
AACCGTAAGCGCAAAATTCTTGGTTGTATTGACAGGAGCCTACGACGCACGAACCAGAATAATAGCGAGTGTTTCCGGAACAATAATTGTTACAAGAAACGCCAGCGCACAAGTCTTCACAACCCGAACACGACCAGCTTCTTATACCGCCACCACGTTGTGAAAGAACGTTGGTAAAAACCGAACAGACATCGTTATTCCAATAGCTACAGTAGCTATAGGATGGCGCTGCCGAATCTCGGCTTAAGGTTCCCCTCCAAGCAGAACACACTAAACCAACCCAACTTTCACACGACCATTTCGTCGCTGAAGCAATTCCTTCAACAGTATTGCATGTGCCCGACCAGTAAATACACGCGCCGTTATTCCAGTTCGTGCACTGAAAATAATTAGGGGTGTAAGTACCGCATTCGCCGTCGCGGTGCCATTCAACACATCTGGCGTTGGCGTCATCGAATTGCGTGCACGCCCAGTTTTTTGAATTATAATTTGGAGATGAACCTCGCCCACTAGACGTTTCTAAACTACAAGCCGTGCCATTACACGAGCTAAGGGACCAGTGATTGGCTACTTCATCTACGCCAAGCGGAACAGCATACCAAACAAGATAGTGCGAACTCGATTTGGCGGTTGTGAGCATCGCAGGAATCGTCATGCCTTCTGCCGCCAAACCAAAAGCATAAGAAGAAAAAAATAACAACAACAACGAGAAAAGGACTGCCTTCAAAAACCCACCAAAAAACTGTGCGCGCGGAGGTTAATTAAAACAGTTGCTAAACCGAAAAATCGGTTAGTTGTTCAAAAAAAGCCGTACTTGCAAGACCAGTTATATTCGCCCAATTTTTCTGGGAGAAAAAGAACGTGTCTACTGAACTGGATAACTCTTCGGAAGAAACGCTAAAATCTGCAGGGCTAAGAGAAATTAGCTCCGACAACCGCTCACTTATTTCTTTTCCAAAACGCGCGGCAACGGCATCTAGATGTTGTGAGTTAATTTTTTCTTTAAAAAACGTTAAGAGAAAATTTTCGAATACTTTTTCAGAAGCTTGATTAACAGTAGGTGAACGTGAACTGGATCCAGACGCGCGGGCATCTATGAACTGCGCAATTACACTGCCCTTAGCTTCGCTAAGCAAATTATTGTAAAGCGTTTTAGGGCTCCCTCGAAGTTTATTGTGAAAAACTACGGGAATATTACTCATTGACAAATCCGTTTGCGGGTTATAAAATGCGTTTTCACCAATAAAATATTTAGAAAAAGACGCGAAACAACCATCTTCAACGCGATAGTTTGTTGGAAAAAAACAGTAATGAGAAAGCGTATTTGCAGATATCCCTGCGTTTCCGCCGTTAAAGCCAGATCCAGAAATAACGCGTTTGACTGGTGATGGAACTCCGCCAAACAAATCACTAAGCTTTTTTTCAGCCAGCTCATAGGATAAACGATTGTTTTTAACGGACTCCAGAGTAGAAATTAATTCTAGAAGTATCGTTGTTGTTCCACCAGCACAATTAAGATATTTACCGCAAATTATTTGCTCACCATCATCAAAAAGAGAGCTATATTGAAAAATGCAATGCGATGCAGGTGCAGTATCATCATCAAAAAATATTAAGTCTTGCCCAAGAGAGGCGGCTAAAAGCAAACCACAATTACGTAAACCACCATAACCAAATTTAAAAATACGCGACGCGTCTGGAATTTTAGGTTCAAAATCAGTAATTAGATTTAGAAAACTTTTTTCATCAGCGAAAAAAACTCTATCGGCATTCAAATTCAGGTTTAATTTAAAACGCTCTTTAGAAAGAATAAAAATTTCCGTATTTTCAGTTAATTGACTAGAATAGGCGCTTAGACACGTTTCAAGTTTACTCTTATTTTTAGAAATAAAGCAGACTAAGACCATAGTATCAGTCATTCTCCAGGTTTAGACGGGTTTCGCACCCCACTGGGCGAGCGCTTGAGCGAGCTCCGCGTGCGTCCCCGCGTACTCCTTCAAAGGCACTCCGCGGGCTATCGCGTCGATTGCTTGCCGCGTCGCGCGCGAGCCCGCGCCGCTTCCGCCTTTTAACCCGTGCACTCCGCCGCCGCATTGCGCTATCACGTCGTTTCCCATGGCTTGCACGACTTTGTCGAGCACGCCGGGATGCAAGCCGCCCGAGGCGACGGCGAAGACGGGTGCCAAGCCATACCAATCTTGGCTTAAAACGCCTTGAGTTGAATCCGCCTTGACGTTCTGGGATTGAATTTCGTTCGCGATTGCGAGGACTTCGTTTTTGTTTCCCTCCATTTTCCCGAAAATCGCGCCCACGTGCAACGAGTCGACGCCGATCAAGCGCGAGAGTTTCGCGAGCGAAAGCATGCTTACTCCGTGCCGCGGGTTGCGAGTCACCGCCGCGTGCCCCGCGCGGTGAGCGTGGATTACGCAGCGCAGGTTCGCGTCGCGCAGCGTCTGCAAAGCGCTCCAGCCGCACGTTAGAATGTCTATCATCGTGCAGTTTCCGCCGCCGTCCTTAACGAGTTGCGCGCGGCGCAGCATTTCCTTCGTTTCCGCCGAGACGTTGCAGACGTAAATTTTTTTTTCGCCCGTCTCGCTTTGCGCGCGGTCCATCGACTCGAGCGTGAACGCCAAACGCTTTTCGAACGAATTGAACGTCATGCTCGTCAAATTCTCATCGTCCTTCACGAGGTCTAAGCCGTTAACCCAGCAATCGTAAGCTACCGCCGCGTGTTCTCTCTCGCTCAAGCCAACCTTAGGTTTTATTATGGTGCCGCACAACGGGCGGCGCGGAACGCGCAGCATACGGCGGACGCCAGTAATACCGAATTGGGGGCCTTTGAAGGCTTTCACCAACGTTTTCGTGAGCGTGAAATCGTTCAAGCGCAGTTGGTCGACGACTCTCATTCCGAAAACGTTGCCTCCGATCGCGCTCATAAGCTGCGGAACGCTGCCAGCCTCGAACAACTCGTCGGGATAAGCGATGCGCACGACGAAGCCGCCGCCCTTGCGCTTCAAGTAAAAAATTTTGGGGGCGAGACGCTTCGCCGTAGCAGGTTTCAGCGTCGCGATGGCAGTCCACGTACCGATGCTGCTTTCCGCAGCGAGTTGTTCCGCAGCGTAAGCCGGCGCGACTCCGCGAGCCGGTTCGAAATAGTATTCCGCAACCAAATCGTTTTCCGCGGGCTTCACGCCCAAACGAACGTAACCAGCCACTCTAACACCTCGTTCGAAAAAAAGCGAAACGCGCTTGACGTCGGGTAAGTAAAAGCAAGGGGAATTAAAAAACTCGATTGCGCTACCCGGCGAACGGCGTTTACGATTAAGAAGACTTGATTGCTCCGCCGAAAGAGTCTAGCGCTATGAACGCGCTGGCGCCGCCCGCCTTGTTCCATTGAACTACCCACGAAGCGTCAGGCAAGTCCGACGCGAAAGAAAGCAAACCCTCCGCGTCAACGAGAGGACAGTAAGCGATTGCCTTGTCTTTAACGTAATTCCGCAGTTCGTCGACGGAGAAAGCGCAAGCGTAATCCGCGCCGTGCGCAGCCGGAAACTCCGCCGAATCTATAATCGCTTCCTCGCGCAACACTATCGGCGAGCGCTTCCCGCAATCCTTAATCAATTGTTCGGGGCGGTACTTGAAAGACAAGACGTCCGTGTAAGAACGCTTTTCAACAGTCGGGCACTTCGAGTGCGGCAAACGCGTGACGACAACGTCGGCAGTCCACTTTCCGTCGCTACGAGTGAAATTAAAGACTTGAATCTCGTCACCGGAAACACCTTGCTGCGTCAAATCATTCAACAACAGCGTGCGCGCGTCCGCATCAGTAAACTCGTCGCTAGGCTTCGGCAAAAACGAGTACGCGAGCAAAAGCAATACGATTAAGCCGCCTAACGCCAACACAGACTTGAACGAGTCCGTAACA
>CAZOKY010000027.1:4025-12218 GCA_964580705.1 Microcaldota archaeon
CGTCAAGGAGTAACGCTGACGTTCAAACCGTCAATTCTGAAGCGCTTCGGAGACGCCGTAATGTTCGCGTCAATCCGGTGCACGAAAACGACGGACTCGTTCTTGAACGCGCTCCCGCGGCGGATGAACACGTTCAACGTCGCGGAAACCGAGTAAGCGTTTTCGAAACCGTCCGCGGGCGGAACGATTACCTCGCTTTGCACGTCGAGGTTCGAAAAACTCGTTTCGACACCGCTCGAATTCAACTCCTGCGCAGCGTAAAACAAGTACTGCGGAACTAAAGCATCATCCCCGTTTCCACCCGCGTAAACCGAATCGAAAACCGCGTCCCTCGCCGAATCATTCAAAAACTGCACGGAATTCGAAAAATGATTCGCTACTTTGCGCGATTCGAACGACGAAAACGTAGCGCGGTCAAGCCAGGATTGCGACGCGAGCAACGCGACGAGCGCGCTCACGAAAATAATCGCTAGAAACGCGACTAGAGTCGAAGCGAAAGCGCGGCGGCGCGTCATAGCAAGCGAAAAGTTTTTCACGGCGTAACCCAAACCTCCGAATAATTCTCGGGCGGCGCGTGCGGCAAACCCAAGTCCTGCACTACCAAACACTCTTCCGAAGCGGAAACGACGCACGAAGCGAAGTCAACGCACTCACACAACGGCGGGTAAACGTAAAAACACGCGCGCGCAACAACCGCGGCGGAATCGGACGAAACGTCACTCAACGCGTGAAAACGCTGCAGCCCCGTCAAACGCGCGAAATCAACGTCTGAAACCCCTCCAGGCACAAGCGCGGCTCCCCCCGCAACGCTTTGCTCCAACGCCAGCGAATCAAACCCGAGTTGTTCGAGTTCGAACAGTTTTTGGTTTCGCGGAGGCGTAAAAGCGACGAACGCGGTTAAAGCGACGAGCGCCGTGACTAACGCCAGCGCGAACAACGCGTCAATAGTGAAAATAAACGCTTTCCTGCGGTTCAACACGTCTTGACCTCCATTAAACACGCGACGGGCGAAGGCGACGGAACAGGCGGCGTAGCAGTAGGCGAAGGCTCGCAACGAGCCAAACGCCTCGCAACGAAAACGCCGCGGCCGCACGACGGCAAGCCGCCGCACCCGCCGTAAGGCTCCTGGATCACGCCGTCGGGAAGAACGAAACGAACGCAGTAAACAGCGTTGTTTGGAACGGCGCTGCCGTCGTGCAGCAACGCCGCAATAGCTTCCGCCTTGTTGTCCGCTAAAAACGCGGCGCTACCCGCGCGGTTCAGCGAAGCTTCGTTGAACTGCAGCAAAACGCCCACGCAAACCGTGATCAACAATACGGCGATTAAAAAGTCAACGCTCAACAACTGCGCTTTCATTCAAGCAAAACCTCTTAAACCGAAAATAATCGAAAAACAATTTTTTTCTTCAAATTTTCTTTAAAACGCCAAAAACGTTTTTTTTCAAGTGCAAGCGCCTTTCGACGCGTTCACGAAACCCGAACCGTCGCCCGACTGGTTAACGCACGCGTAAACCGCGCCCGAACCGTCGCCCGCGGCGAGCAACGCCTGCGAACAATTCACTTTCACGCTGAAACCCGAAAAATTGCACAACGCCTTTTTCGAAGCCCAACGCGCTTCCGCCCGCTCGGGAATCACGTGCGCCGCGCTTTCCGCACCGCTCGAAAAAACGGAATAACTCACGGCCCGTCCTTCCACTGAAATGCACGGCAACGCCACCGTAACGCTCGTGTTCCCCGCGCAAACCGAGTTCGCGACTTCCACGAACGCAGCGGCAGCCAACTGTTCCTGGCCGTACAACGACGAGTCGAACCCGCGCTGAGTTGCGACGAAGTAATTCATCCAGTAAAGCACGAGAATGAACAAAGTCATGCCTAGAAACAATTCGACCGCAACCTGCGCCCTCCCCTTATTACGAACGTTACGAACGAAACGCGATAAACGCAAGAAACGCCACCAACCAACCATTACTCCCGCAATTAATAAAACAACTGCGCGGCAGCCGCAGCCAAGCCGAACGAGTACAAAATCGACGGAACGAACAACGCGCCCATAGCGTAACTCCGCTTCACGTTCAAAAGCGGGGCGACGCAGCCGGCGCTCGACGCAGCCGCGAGAACCAGCAAACCGCCGAAACCCGAGAAAAGAAAACTCCCGACGACGACCAACGCGAGCAACGAAGCCGAAAAAACGTTGCCGGAGATTCGCGAGAAAAACGCTGCGAAACGCGCGCGGAAAACGACGAGCAAAGCGAGCGCGACCGCGAGCGCCGCAAGCGCCGCGATTGCCGCGAGAGCGAAATCGCCTAGTGAAGCGCTGGCAACGTTCGAATCAAAAGCTTCGAGAACGAACGCCGCCGCGCCCGAACGCGCCTTGCCGATTGCGTAGACTGCCGTGAAATCGAAAAACATTTTCGCGGCGACTACGGCGCTGCTCGCCTCCAAAAACGCTTCCGCGTCGCCTTCGAGAAAAACGAACAACGCTCCGCACAACAACGCCGGCGACAACGCTGGAAACAAAACGCTTCCTGCGCCGACTCCGACGCCAGCGAGCAGCAAACGCCAATCAACGGGACGCGGCTTGAAACGCCCCGACGCAGATGCAGACGCAGACGCAGATGCGGAAGACGCAGACGCGGAACTCGCTTTGAACGACAACGGCTTCGCGCCGAACGAGAATAACAACGCGGGCACGCCGAACAAACCCGCGAGCAACGGAAACAACGGTTCGCGCGCCACCGGCAACGCTAAGGCGACGAACCCGACCGCGCCGCACAAAACGAATACGCCTAAACCTGCGGCGACGCGACGCCAATTCGCCTCGCGGCTCAACGACAACAAAATCACGGCGCATAAAACCGCGCCGGCGAACGGCTTCGCCGCGGCGAACGCAAGCGGCAGCAACACGAGAGCTAAGGGCGCGAGCGCAACGCTCGCGGCGAGCGCAAGCAACAACGAGCGGGCGATGAGCAGCAGCGCCGCCTCCGCCTTCCCTTCAAGAACGAGGCGTTGCCCGGGCAGCGCGGCTATGGATTGGTTTTGCGCTGGCAACGCGAGGAACAACACGGGAATCGTTTCGAACGCGAGATGCGAGAAAGAAAGCGCGACCGCAAAAACGCTTGCCGCCAACGGTTCGGCGAAACCGGAAAACGTTTTCGAAAAAAACGTCAGCACCGTGTTCGTATGCAGGAAAGGCAACGCGCCCGTAAAACCCGCCAGTACGCCGGCAAGAAACGAAGCAGCCAAACCAAGGAAGTCCATTTCCGCACACCGAAAAGCCAAAACGAACGGCCTACGCGATTCAAGACAATAGTTGGACTCCGCGCGCGCTGACGGCTACAATGCTGAAACCGTTCGGCGAACGCGAGTCCTCACGGACGATTCCTTCGACCCGCAAAACGTCGCGCGAACGAAGCGCGGCCAAGTCAATGCTCGACGCGGCGATTTCGCTCGCGATGCTGGCGGGAATAAAGAGGGAAGCGCACGAGGAACCGGCGCACAATAATGAATTAAAACTCCCGCTCGAGTTGGAAGCGTAATGCGGCGCCGCGGCTATGCCAGTCAACGTTACGAAGCGGCCGTCGAACTCGGAATTCAATTCGCCAACGCTCGCCTCTTCAGGCCGCGCCGTCTTGACGAAGAAAAACGCGGCGATTAAGCACGCGGCGCACAATGCTACGCAAAACAAGGCTTTTTTTCGCGCGCCAGCTTCGCCAGCTTCGCCCGCTTCTATCGCGTCACTCAACTATTACCGCCTCGCGGCCGCCACCCAATCCGAAGAAACCTGTTTTGAAACGCAAGCGCACGACGCTCCCCGCAACTATTTTTTTACCGCTTTTGCCGCCGCCGCGTTTGACGGCGTAAACTCCGGGCGCGGCGCCGCCTGCAAGCGAACGCTCGACGCGCACGACGACCCACTTCCCTTTAGACTCGACGACGCGTCCTTCGAAAACGGAGAAGAAAAAGCGTTTGACGGCGAAAAACAACGCGAGGAAAAAAACCACGAAAACCGGCGCCAAAAACAAGTTCGCTGCGCGCGATTCCGAATCCAACGACGCGAACCAAACGAAGAACGCGGCCAAAAGCGCTACCAACGCCCACAAAGCGTAACCCGCGCGGCGTTCGGAATCGCGCAAACGCGACGCCGCGTAAAACGCCGCAACGCCGAAAACGAAGAATGCGGCGATTGCCGTACGCAAATCGCCGAACGAGAGAGCCACGCTCGAGAAAAGCATCAACAACAGAAAGATTTGCAGCGCGCTCGCGGCGTTGACGCCGAAAAACGGTTTGCTTCCTTCAACAACGCGTTTAACCAAAAAAACAATCCACTCCAAATCCGAGCGCTTCGCTTTCAGGAACCGAAGTAACCTCCCCTTAAACCGCGTCTACGACGCAGTAATCGTAATTGACGGAGGAAAAACAATTCAACGGAGGTTCAGGCGAAGAAGGCGCGGAAGTGCGTTGTATTGCGAGCGCCGCAGCGTGCTTCAACTCGGTTGGAAGCGTCAGCAGGCGTCCTCCGCCCCAATAGTAAATCACGGGAGTGAAGTTCACGCTCCGGCCGTTTTGAGCGATTTCAAGCGAAGTCAACTCAAGCGAACCGTTTCCCGCAACCCACTCCGCGCAAGCCGCGCGAGCGGAACCCGTCACGAAATTGAATTCGCTTTCCCGCATTCCGGAAATCATCAACGCGATGACGAACCCGAGAATCAACGACAAGGCGAACACGTATTCCATGCTCGACTGCCCGCGCCTGCGCCGCGGGCTAGGCGAAACACGAACACTAACCGAAGAAAACAAAGACGACAAGGAAAACGAGTTAAACAAGGAAAACAACGAGCCCAAAGCGAAAAACCTCGCATCACGCGCGTCGCGCGCGTCACGTTTTAACCGTTTTTTACTTCTTTACTTCGGCGAACACGAAACGTTCACGGAAGCGCCTTCGTTCGCAACCCGCGCGCTCCACCAACCCGCACGAAGCGGGAACGCGCCCGAACACGAAAGCTGGAACGTTTTCGTCAAGCGCGTCGTAAAACGCGGCCCGAAAACGAATTGCTTGTCCGTGACGCTGCCCTGCAGCGCCGGAGAATAAACGACGCAGTAAAACGCGTCGCGCACGGCGTCGTAAAACAAGCAATTCGCTTCGCCGGAAACGAAGAAGGAAACGTTCAACGAACTGCCGTTCCCGCTCAACGCCACGAAATCGACGGCTTGCGACAAAGACTCCAAACCGTTTTTCGCGAGGACGATTGAATTGACGGCTTTCGTCTTCGCCACCTCTTCGCGCGAAACGTTGTACAAAATCACGCTGAACGCGATAATAATCGAAAGCACGAGAAAGAATTCGACGCTCAACTGCCCCTTGCGTTTCCATGAAGAAATCAAGACGACCATTCAAATCACAACCCGAGCAACGCGACAACCGAGAAAAACACGGCCGCAGCCGCGACTTGCGGCGCGAACGGAAGCGCGTCGCGCGCAACCAGAAACTTCACTCCCCGCTGCTTAAAAACCTTTTTCAGCTCTCTCACTTCAATCGCGTTCAACCCGCGAGCGCGCCGAGAGTCGCACAAAACGCGTCCAGGCGGCTGCAACCGCAACCCTCCCCCGCGAAGCGCGCCGCGCAGCGATTCACGCCAACCCCACGAACGCAAGACGCCGGCAGAATCCAAGTAAATCGTTTGAGCGGGGACAACGCCTTCACGCACTTTCGCCAACGCGATTTTCTCCTTCAACAAACCCGCGGCGAAAAACGCGGCGCGCAAACCGAACGACGCCACGAAAACAACCGCCGCGCCTGCGGCAAGAGAGCCAGCGAACCCGTCAAGCCGCCACGCGAAAACGAAAAACCCGGCGCAGTAAACGAGCCCCGCCGCGAACGCGCCGCCCACCGCGTCCTTCACGGCCGCAAACGCCGCGCCGAAAAACACTCGGCGTTCGCGCCACGCGCGCTCACGCCGCGCGGCGAGAGCGAACGGCGCCGCGAGCGCAGCCGCAAGCAGGAAAACCCAAGCCACGAACAGCAAATCGGGCAGCGCGCGAGGGAAACGCACGAGTCCGGCGAGCGCGAGCGCTGCGGTGAAGAATTTCGCGTCCCCGCCCGCCCAAGCGCCGACCGCGTAAAGCGCTAGCGCGAAAACGAATGCGGCGAGCACGAACGCGTAGTAAAGCGCGGGCGCGTTCGAAAGCAGCGCCGCGGCGAGCGAGAAAGCGAGGCAAAGCCGGGGAATCGCGTTTGGAATGCGCCGCTCTTTGTAGTCGTAATAACTCGCGGCTGTGCTAGCGGCAATTAAAACGATTAACGGAAGAAACGAAAGCGCGTTTTCCACGCTTAACGCTAAGCGGCTGGGGAATTAAAAAACGAGCATTGCTCGCACGGCTTTCAGCAACGGTGGCAAACCGCGTTTTTTCTATTCTAACAACATGGCGATGGTTTCGTTTCGCGTTTGCCCGATGTCCTGCAGCGTGATGTCCGTGAATTGCTTGACGTAAAACGCCAGCGTGAACGCGATAATCATCAGGAAGAGCCCTAGCGCTACGAGAAGAATGTATTCGATTGCAGCTTGCCCTTTGTCGTCCAAAACAGTTTCGCCTCGTTTCGCTCGTTTCGCTTCGGTTTCGCCGCTTCGTTTAATTGCTATCCTCGCTGGATTTAAATACGTTTACTGGAAAAGCGCCGACAGGCAACGCCGACAGGCAACGCGGGCGGGCAACGCGAGCTGAACGCTGGAGAGAAAAAAAACGAAAAAATGAAAAAAACGGAAAAGAAAAAAAGAAAGAAATAAGCGGTTTCAAAAGCGAAACCGCTTAAGTCACGCCGCTTAAGATGCTCCCGCACCGCAGCAGTACCCAGTTGTATTGGCCGTGCCAACAGGCGTCGTAGCGTTACAAGTGCCGGATTGCGTTATTTGCGGTTGAACCAGCGTGCACGCGTCAGCATTAGCTCTCAAAACGCTTCCAGCTGGATTCCACGTGCGGTCGGGGTTGTAACAATTTCCAGACAACGCTAAAGCGGACATACAGTTGTTCTTCTGCACCGCCGTCGACTGCGATTGAAACAAGCCACCGCGCAACAATACGATTGCGAGCACGACAATCAAAAGCACTCCTGCAAGCAACAGGATGTACTCAAAAGTTCCTTGTCCCTTCTTCTTCATGACATCCATTTACACACCGCCTCTCCAACGATTAAAACCAAGTGAAACCGTTAACCAAGAGCGGTTTAAAAACCTTGCTGGAAACGCGGAAAAAACGAAAAAAACGGAAAAAGCGAAAAAAGCGAAAAAAGCGGAAAAGAACGGCGAAAACGCGGAAAAAAAGAAGGCGAATTAACGCTCCCCCGCCGCTTGAAAACGGCTGGAAAACAACCGGAAAACGGCTGGAAAACGGTTTGAAAACATTTTAATAAACCGCGCGGCGTTAATCAACGCGAAACGAAAAAAAAGCGGTTGAACGAAAAAACGATTAAAACGGTTGTCAACGTTGTCAAAACGGTGGTGCAAGAATTGGTCAAACTCAAAGCGAAAATCATCGACGTCGAAGCCGGACTCAACGTAGCGTTGCTGAACGAAAAGTACGCCGAACAAATAGATTTCGACGTCTCCGACCGCGCGAAACTCACTCTCGGCCGCAAAAGCCTCGTTGCAATAGTCGACCACTCCAAAAAAATGGTGCGCCCCGGGGAAATCGGCTTGTTCGCCGACGTCGCGGTCGCGCTCGGCGCGCGAAACGGGCGCTTGATAGAAACCGATTTGGCTTCGCGTCCTTCGTCCCTCGACTACATTCACAAGAAACTCGACGGAGGAACGCTCGCCGAACACGAAATACGCGCCGTAATCGACGACTTGATGGCGGAACGCTTGAGCAGCGCGGAAAGCGCCGTATTCATTTCAGGCGTTTACACGAAAGGCTTGAACACCGACGAAACCGTCTTTCTCACTAAAGCCATTCTCGCTACCGGCGGAGTCTTGAAACCCAAACGCAAGCCAGTCGTAAGCGAACACAGCATCGGCGGCGTAGCAGGCGACCGCTCGAGCATGCTCGTCGTCCCCATCATCGCGTCGCTCGGACTCACGATTCCGAAAACCGCTACGCGCGCCATCAGCAGCGCTTGCGGCAGCGCCGACGCGATGGAAATATTCGCGCCAGTCGACTTGAACATCGCGCAAGCGGAACGCGTAGTCAACGAAACGGGCGG
>CAZOKY010000028.1:0-12144 GCA_964580705.1 Microcaldota archaeon
AGACAAGCAATCGTACTGGTATTCTCCGAAATCATTTCCAGAAACGCTGAGCAGAATGGCTTCGCTATATCTAGGCTTTAATGTGAACCCGCGAGACGTTACTCCGTATATTATAGGCCCAAGAGGAAGGACTCCAAGAAGGAGATTGCCCCAGTTTGGTTTAAGCATGCGCGTGAGCTTGAACTTGTATTCTTTATCGCCTAACGTCAACCAGCCTGTTTGGCTGCCTTTGCTTGGAAAAACTATTTTAACGCGTTGTCTCGCAGAAAGCCAGTAAATGCTTGCCGCTTCTCCCGTAGCTGCTGGGCCGGAATTAATGTTGTAAACCGATGCGAACATCGAGGTTACTGACGCTTCGTTACCAGAAACAGGCGCCGTCAATTCTCCTATAACTGCGCCGCTAGCATCAAAAGCAGTGATTTTCGCATAAACCGGCGGCAACTCAGTTGATCCGCTAGTCTTTAGGTTATAGAAGAAATCATTAATTGTTTTGTCTAGCGGGATAGTTACGCCGTAACGCGCCTTGTAACGCAGAGTAGCCGTCGGATTGTCGAGTATCTTCGTAGCGTCTTGTTTTTCTTGCTTAACTAACGGCACTTGCTGATCTGGTAACTTGGCGTAAAGTTCAAGCGAATATTTAACCCACTTGTTTCCAGGATCCGTGAACGTTCCGCCTAATTTTATGCCAGGTGATTTTTGAACGAACAAGAAGTTGAATGTCTCGAGAATATTCGTTGTAGCGAGCGGAGCCGAAGCAATGCACGTTCCTTCGTCTGTCGATGCAGCGCCAGGCGCCTTGTGACAAGTTTGGCCTTCAGGACAATCCTTGTCAGAAAAGCATCCTGTTCCGACAGTAATGATTTGATCTTTAGGTTTAGTTTCGAGTTTGCTGGTTATCGTGTCTGCGTTCGAGTCATAAACTTCAAGTTTTTCCGGAGTCGAAGTCAATTTCTCAAAATCCTTGGCGTCGCCCAACTTTACTCCGACTACTTGAAAATAGTAGTCTGTGGCAAACTGCAATTCGCTGGCGCCTGAGAAAGCATCCTTCAATTCGAACGGTATTTCGATTTTGCCTTCCTTAACGTCGCCTTCAAGCGTTTTAACTACGTTCTTGCATTCGGCGTCGCTGCAAACGTTTATTTTGACTGACTTTGCTTCAGGCGGCAACCCGGTGACGACGACTTTTTTGTCTTTAGTATAGTAACCATTCAAGTTTTCAAATCCTGTTCTCTTTTCCATCTTCGCTTCAACCGGTATTTCGCGCACGTTGAAGTCCGCGGCGTTCGTTATCTTCACCGTTGCGGTTCCCGCCGCCGCGCCGTCCCAGGAAACGTTGAGAATGTTGTTTTTGCATGAGACTTTGAAGCCAGCGCCTCCAGAAACCGTGCATTTTGCTTTCTCCAAGTAATCTTTCTCCCCGCTTTTATCCCAGTAGAGCTGGTCTTTGTAAAGCGTCACTTTTCCGTCTTTCACCAAGTCGTCGGTAACGACGTCTATAGAGTATTCCTGGGGTTGCGCGACGTTGTAGCCGGTGATTACTGCGACGTAAGAACCCGAGTCGCTGACGTCCTTGAAAGCGGGGTCTTTCGCACCTGACTTCTTCTTGTACGCTATTTTGAATGCGAACTGCGTGCTAGTGCACTTTTCGCTTGTTATATCGCCTTCCTTTTCGTCGACTTTAAAGTTCTTGCATAGTACTCCGCTAGTCAAATCTATTTTTTGGTCGTACTCTCCTTTACCCGTGAACGCGTTGATTTTCACTTCCACGTTGTCCGGCAACCCTAACTCGTTCAAACCCTCGGCTTTCGCGCCTGACCCGATTTGCGGCAAGCACGCTACGGGCATCGACGGCGTGTAAGGAATCGGGTACTGCGGCACGCGAGTGAGTTGGGAAGGCGCCGCGACTTTCACCGTAACGGGAATCTTTTTCGTTTCGCCTTTCCACGTCACGACGAGGAAACCGTTTTGTTCTCCTCCCATCGCGCTATTGTAGTAATAGTCGTAACCCGTGTATTCGGCGGTGACGCTTAGTTCGGACGCGGTGCATGAAGAGACTGAAACGCTTACGGGCGGCTTGTTGTACGCGTAATTGTACGCGTTGCCGTAATTCGTTCCGTAACTCGAACTGCTTGAAAGGTAAGGGCAACCGCTCGGGTTAGTGCAAATAGCCGGGTAAGCGCACGCCGTACCGTAACTTGAATAACCCATACTCGAGCCGTAACCGCTTGCCGTAAACGAGCAGTACGATGACGCGCCGCTTTGGCAAACGTACGGGTACTGGCACGACTGCGTGTTCCCAGCCGGGTAACTCGTACTCGAAGGCGACGAGTAAGAGTTCGAGTAGTACGAGCCGTACATTGACTGCGTGTTAAGCGTTGACGGGCAGTACGTGCCTTGCGCGCCGGTCCCGTAACCGTAACCCATCGCGTTGCTGCCGTAACCGTAACCCGAACCGTAACCGGTTCCGAAGTTGACGCCGCCTGACGCGCTTCCGGTAGCGGTTCCGTAACCGCTTGCGGTTGTTCCGTAGCCCGTCGTGCCGTAACCCGTTCCGTAACCGCTAGAACCGTAAGCGCCTGCGCCGCCGTAAGCGGAACCGTAATAGTTTTGGTAATCGAATTGTTGTGCGCCCGCGTTGCCGTAAGGAGATTGAGCCGAGTAATAATTCGGTTGATAACTCCAGTAATCGTTAGAACCAGAATTGCTGGAAGTTGATTCAAATCCTTCGATTGCGCACTTCGGCTTTGAATCGAGAGCGATTTCCTCCGTCTGGGAAGCGCTTGATTTCGTTTCCCCGACAGTCAAATTGAATTGAGTCGGAAACGTGTGAGTCCCGTAATCGCATACGGCGCAAATGTTGGTGGAGCTGACGCCGCTTCCGCTCGCCGCCTTGCATTCGTATTGGGGTTGCGGGAAGCAATTCGACGGAACGTTGATTGGGGAAATGCATTTGTATCCGGCGTCAATCGGGCAGTAATCGATTACGGGCGGAGTCGTCAGCGTCGCGCGCGCGTAAACTGTGGCGACGAAAACGTTTTTCGCGTTGATTTCCGCGCGGAAGTTGATGTAACAATCGAATTCGCCGCTCGCGTTCTCGTTCACGATGACTTGCGCTTTCGTCGAGTCCTTCAAGTAAAACGATTGAGGCGAAACATACAACGGCGCCGCAACGCTTTGAACGTCGTAAGCAGAACCGCGTTCACTGCACTCGACGGTAGTCGAAACGCGCGAGCGCACGGGAAGCGACGAATAGACGGTTACTTCCTTCGTGAGGCCGCCCGGTGTGCTGGAATCGCCGTTGATAACGAGGTTTTCGGGTTCGACGCTCAAGAATTCGCCTGCGAATACTTCAATCGGGCAGTCGTCGAACGTCTTGAATCCTTCGCGCGAGACGCGCACGCCGATTACGCCGACTGCCGCTGCAGCCAAACGCGCTTTGTAAACGCCGTCAGCGCCTCGGTTGACGGAGCCGTCTCCTTGAATCTGCAATTCTTGTCCGTTCAACGGCGAACCGTCGCACTCGTAAAACAACACGTTCGCGTCTTGCAGCGTTTCGCCGAACTCGTCTTTCACCGTAGCGCGCACGTTTTCGGTTAATCCCGCTACGAGCGTTTGCGGCGTCACGGTTACTCGGAAATCGTTCGTTCCCGTGACCGTCACGGAGTTTTGTATTTGGCCTGCTTGTTCGCTCCTGTCCGCGTAATTAACGAATAGCGTTACGGCGGAGTTCGCGCTCGAACGCAATGCCTTGAACTTCAACACTCCCGTCAACCGTTCGCCCGGCTGCGCGCGCGCGGAAATCGTTTGGCCCGCGTTTTCCTCGTCGTCCGCGAACGAACTCATGTTGAGTGCTACGATTTCCTTGCCGAGGAATTCAATCGCTTTTCCAGTCTTGACGGTCAAGGAAGAAATTTCCTTGTCTTCGCTCGCGATTTCGTACGCTAAAAAGAATTGTTTCCCGACTTGCGTCGAAAACGAGCCTTGCGTTTGCGCTCCGTTTTCGTCCTCGAAAACCATGCTGCTGCACAAACCAGCGTCGTCGCAGTAAAGCAAATTGCGCGACACTTTCACGGAATCGCTGCGCGTTTCCGCGTCGCAGAAGTCGCCTGCGCTCACAGCGGCGCCTGAATCCAACGTTTGCATCACGCTTGCTAGAACGTCGTCGCTGGCGGGGCTGAAGAACGGTGCGCCGCCGGAAACGCCTGCGACTCGCGAGTGAAACGTCAGGCGCGCGTTGGCTTTCGCGTTGGATTTAACGTAAACCTGGAGAGCGAATTCCTTGGTGCCCACGAAGTTTTTCGGGAGTTCGAAGTTCACCCACTTCTTCAAACCGTCGATTGTTTCCGACGCCGTTCCAGTTGATTCTTCAGTTTCCGCGTTCAACGCGCTTTCGCTTGCCGCGCAGTCGTCGCTTGCGCTAACTCCAGAGTAAACGAATTTCACGGCGTCGACGTCGAAACTGTAAATCGCCGCGAAATCCTCGTCGGCAGTCGCGGCGTCGCCCACGCTCACGAAGAAGAATGATTGCTCGGCCGTGCGCGGAACCGTCGCGAGAAAACGCGCTTCGTAAAACGCGGCGTTAGCGACTTCTTTCACGTTGCGTCCTTTCGCGTCGTAAAGCCCTTCGAATCGCACGCTTGCGCCGCGCGCTAACGCGAGCGGGTAAACGCGTATCGAGAGTGTCGCCTTCTCGTTCGGCGCGAGCACGACGCTGCTCGTCGTCGCAGGCAAGTAATCGACGGCGGAAGCGGTGACAACGAATTCCTGGTTCGGCGCCACCGCGATTTCGCAGTAGGAATCGTTCGCATTCAAGTTCGAAGTGCACGACAAGGACTCGCCCACGCTGGGCTTGATAACGAAAAGCGCGCCTTTGACGCTAGAGTTCGTCGAGACGTCGCGCGCTTCAACGCGCAGAATCGCGGGGTCAGGCTGCAACGAAATAAACAATTCAACGCCTTCAACGACGGTGACGAGATCGCTTTTTCCGTGCAACGCGTCGAGCGACGCCGCAGCGTAAGCTTCGTAAACGTTGTTCTTCAAGCGCGCAGGCAAACGGAATTCCGCGACTCCGTCCGCGTCGGCGTTTTGCTGCGGCACCCCGAGCGGGAACCCGTCAGCGCGGTAAACCGCGACGAACGCGTTCGCGGCAGGCTCGCCTTCGATTTTGATTGAAACGGGCACGTCCACGAAATTGCCCGCCGCCTCGCTTTCAAGCGATATTTTTTTTGTTTCCCCGGCTTGCGCGACTTCGATTACGCCGGGCAGGAACCCGTCCGCTGAAGCGGTTAAGAAAAGCGTTTTTCCTCTCGCTGCAGAGAAAATTGTTTTTCCTTCGTCGTCAGTAACCTGCGTCGCAAGCAAGGCGCGGGAAGCGCGGTCGTAAACGCTTACTTCCGCGTACTCGATTGCGGCGCCTTGACGGTCAACGACTTCAATCGAGAGCGCGTTCGCGTCCGGCTCGGTTTTCTTCGTCAAGGAAGCGTAGAATTCCGCGTACGCACTCGAAAAATCTTGTTCGTCGGCCGCGTAGTCTTCGAAAGCGGAGTGTTTCACGAGTAGAGAAAACGTTGTTCCGAAAGCGATTTTAGTGAACGACGCCGTTCCGTCGGAAGCCGTCTTCGCCGAACGCAGTATTCTTCCGGTGTAATAATCCGCGATTGAAGCCGTAGCGCCGGATACCGCGTCGCCGTACTCGTCGGTAACGTAAACCGTGAGCGTTCCGTCTCCTTGTTCCTCAAAGTTTTGTTCACTCGCGCTTTCGAGCAACACGTTAACAGTGTCTTGGAGTTCGGAAGAGGAAATCATTCTTTGCACGGTTTTGTAGCCGCTTAATTCGACGCGCAAGTTTCCTACTCCCGGGATTTTCGTTGAATCGATTTTCAGAGTTGCTTCCCCGAAAGAATTCGAGAGTTGCGATGCGAGGGTTTCCCCGTTCTCGTTCGATAGAAGCACGAACGCGCCTTGCACGTCGTTGTCTTGCGAGTCGCGCACCGCGACGAGCACCGTGGTTTGGTCGGGTGCGGTGATTAAGGAAGTCAGCGTTAAGACGCTTGTTCCGGCGGCGAGGTCGGAAGCGTAATCGTTGTAGTTGACGGCAGTGACTTTCACGCGCACGCCCGCCGACGCGAGTCCCGTGAAGGAAACTACCCCGCTTGAATCGGTGTAAGCGACTTTGCTTTGCCCGTCGGCGAAGTAAAGCGTTACTGCGGCGCGGTTTACGCCTGCGTTGGTCGCGGAGTCGCGGACGGTGAGGGACAATGATTCTTTCGAGGCGTCGCCGCCTTGCTGCGTCACGCCTGGTATTCCGCCTGACAAGGCGAAAAATCCTATGGCGAGTATGAGGATGACGGCTATTGCGGGCGCGAGCACGCGGGGATTCGGAATTCCTTTTTCTTCGAGCGTAGCGATGAAGTCTTCGTATTGTTCCGCGATGCTCATGCGACCACCCGGCTTTTCAGCCTTGAACTTTTTCAAGCGTTCTTTTCAAGCTTTCAAAAGCGTTTCTATACTAAAGTAATGGAAACGTTTTGGAAACGTTTTTTTCCTTGCAGGAATTAACGCCGCCGCAACCTTAAAAACCTACTGAAAAAACGAAAAAGAAAAGAAAAAACGAAAAAAATGAAAAAACTGGTTTTAGAATTTTCAAGGGCTAGTGTTCGGGGCGTAGTGCGTTATCCTGATGTAGGAGCAGAACGTGTTTTGTTTTTCGGGGTCGACTTGGTGTTCTTCCGTCAAGTCGTTGAAGCGAACCGCTAAAATGATTTTTTGGAAAGCGGAGCAATACGGCGACGTTCCGGTAGACGAAGCAGGGCAATCACCGTTTGAAAGCGTGGTTCCGCTTTGGCTTTCCTTCACTTGCGTTAACCGTTCGCCCGCATCGCGGAATATTTGACTGGAATATAACCCGTTTTCGGGCGAGTCGCCGCAAGTATAGTGCCACGAAGTATAGTCTTCTGAACAGACTGGCACGGGCGGCACGGATTGCGACGATTGGTCGTTATCGTCTTTAACGCACAAGTATACGGACGCTTCGCGGGGGTGGTCGGGGTTCGCGTAAAAATCGTTGCAGGAGTCGTGCAAGCGTTTTTCTACGAACGCGGTCCAAACGGCGTTTTCGCATTCAGCCTGGTTCCCGGGCTCGCACTTCGGGTCGGTAAAGCCTTCGTCGTTGTATTTGGTCAAATCGCGGCATCTTCCTTCCTCTATGCTCGTGCCTCCTCCGGATCCGCCCGTTCCTGCCACGCTTTGCACGCACAACCCGTCAGCTATTCCTTCGCTTTCGCCTTCGTTCGCGTCGGAGCGGTCGGCGTAGGCGAGGCGTTCGAACAACTCGAACGAGTAATTAATGTACTTGTACAACGGGTACGAGATTGGGAGGAAGAAATCGCTTTCCCCTAACGCGCCGGTGCGCAACTGGTTTCCGACGGTGTCGTCGGCCATGAAGCGCGGCATGCGTTGGTAGACGAATTTGTTGTTCAAGCTTATTCGCATGAAGAAGGAACCGTCTTCGCAGCCAGTCACGATTTGGCCGTGAACCGGGTTTTTATCGTCGCCGTTGATTACGCCTTCGCGTTCTTCGCACTTATGCGTCCAATCGTACAAGTAACGCTCGTCGTAATTAGTGCCAGCTCGTCGGGAACCAGGACTTCCGAGAGCGCCTATGGGCGGCAGGTTTTCGTCGAAAAAATCGCCTGAAATCGAACAGCATTGAAACGAGCCGTCGCGCGCGTAAGCGCCGCAGTCGAACAACGAGCCGCCGAGAAGAGTCGAAGAAAACTGTTCCGCCTCGGTTCCGCCGGGGTCCGTGAAAGTGAAGTTGAATTCGCCAGGATTGGAAGCGCGGAACGTGATTCCTTCAAACGTGGTGTCGGCACTCAAGTCATGCAATATTTTCGGCAAACCGTACAACGCGTTCTCGCAATCCATGCACTGCTGGTCTTTATCGCTGCAATCCTTCATGGAAGCGCAGTTAGGATTCGGCAGAGGAGTTGAATCGTCGCAGTCGCACTCGCCTGCTGGTTTCGGTGTGCACTTGCTTTTGCAGCTGTAAACGCTTTGCGACACTTGGCTTAAAATGTGGTTTACTGACTTGCACTTCGAGTAACGCAAATCCTGAATAGTGTAATCCGTGTCCGGAGCGGAAGAAATAACGCGCACGATGTTTCCATCATTGTAACCAGGGTTCGACTGCGCATGCACCGCTGGTTTTCCGTTGTCTACGTCGAACAAGTTTAGCCAGCACCCGCTCGTCAAATAATGCTCGATTACGTAAGTGAGTTGTTGGCGGAACAGGCTTGACGTGTCGCTGCGGTACATTTCGAGTAAGGAAACGATTCGGTTGTGGTAGGATTCGCTTTCCGTGAGAACCACGTTCGCGCTCTCGACTTTGTTCAAGTTGATGATGAAGATTACGCACGCGAGAAAAATGATGGTGCCGAGGAGCGGCGCGGCGACGAACGCGCGGTTGCGCTTGAGCCATGAAAGCCGCGAACGCCACGCAATTTTTTTCCTAAGCTGGAGGGTCATGTCGAATCGAAAAGCGTTACGCGCCCCGCGATTAAAAAACCGCTTGCGTGAGGTGCGTGAGGCTCCGAAACAAGACGAAACGAGAAAAAGCTCGTTTTAATTAATTCACGGTTTGCGCGAGTAAAACCAGTACACGCCGACAGCCAAAACCAACGCCGACAACGCGGCGTACCACAACGAGTAATCAATTTCCGCCGAAGCAACTCCCGCGGAACGAACTAAAATAACTGGAGAACGCGCGCCCACAATCTCCGCTTGCGTCGCGCGACGAAAAACTCCGTAAGAAAACTCGCGCTGCGAACTGGCAGGCAAAACGTCAATCATCCACTCCGCGTTTCCTTCAAAAACATTCCGCGGCAAAATAGAATACTCGACCTGCTCGCCCCCCGAAAGCCCTTCAACAAACTCGGAAACCGACACTCCGAACGCCGTCGCGTTTCCCTCGTTGGAAACGCGGAGCGTCACGCGCGTAAACACTCCTTTAGGTGCTTGAATCACTTCAATCGTACGCCGCACAATCACTTTCGCCGTTTCCCCAGCGCGGCAAACAGTTGAATTACACGAACTCACGCCGCCAGTCGCCCCACTCACTTCCGACGCACCCCAAATATTTTTCCATTCACTAGGCGACAACGTCGGCGCCAAACCGCCCGTAGGCATCGGCGTAGGCGCAAACGTCGCCTCAACGCTCGGAACGGGAATCAACGAAACTAAAGGCGGCTCACTAGGCGAAGCAATCGGCGTCACAGACGCAGTCGGCGCAGGAGTCGGAGTAGAATCGCCTCCACCCCCGCCAACCGACTCAACAATCGTCAACACACGCGCGCCCGATTCAATTGAACCGCCCGCGTCGTAAACCACGATGCTCCAAGAATACACGCCGGGACCCGCAAACGTGTAATTAACGCAATTACTAGACGCATTCACCAAATCCGAAGAATTGGTTGCAACAACAACGCCTCCAACAAGCACGCTCGCGTTCACCAACGCGCGAGTGGAATTCGGTGTGAAACAAAAAACTTGCGCGTACGAAGAAGACGACGAACCGTTCAACGGCGTTTCAAGGTCGACGCTGCGCGCAAACAACGCACGCGACACGACCCCGCTCGCCGTAACACTCGACTGCGAGTAATTCGACGCGTAACCAGCGAGAGACGCATTAAACCAATGCGGCGTTGCATTAAAGATTCCCGTCGCGTTCTGCATGTACTCGAGAACCGTCTGCCGCGCAACCCAACCCGTGGAATTCGTCGTCGCGTTGAAAACGCTGCTGCCGTTGACGTCGCTAACATTAACCGCCGCACCCGCCAAATCAACCCCGTTATTGTCGGTGACTTGCGCGTCAACGTACCAAAAAACGTTCAACGTCCCGTTCCGGGAAATCAAAGTGTCAGACTTGTTGAAGGAAACATTCGTCAAATTCCACGAACCCGCCGCCGACACATACGTATCGGCATAAAAATCAGGCACGCCCTCTTTGGAAGCATTCAACACGGAATCCGAAACCGTAAAATTAACGTTATTATTAGAAACCCAAATCGCGTTCGCACCCGAACCACTCGTTTGAACGTTAACGTTCGAAAAAACGTTGCCGGAAGACGTAGTCCAAAACAAGATGCCGGTCGCGTTAACCCCCGAAGTAGTCACATTGTCACTCGCAAACGTGTTGTTACTGTTACTCAACGAGTAAACTCGAATCCCCATCAACGCTCCTGTTCCCGTCGTCACGAAGTCGCTGTAACTCACGTTGTTAAAATAACCGCCGTAAATATCCACGGAATAACCTTTTGCAGTGTTTACGCTTGAATTCGCTATCGTCGAACCGTTCGTCCCGAACAACGAGAAACCGTCATTCGACATCGAAACGTTGTCGTAAGTCACGTTCGTGCACCAAGCGCAAACCAACTGTCCTACGGAGTTTGAAACATTCGTATTTTGAAGAATCACTTGATTCGAAACGGAATAGTTATACCAAATCGGCAGCCCTTCCGCCAAGTTGCTCGCGTCAATGGATTGATTGTAGTGCGCAGCAGACGTTCCCCAAACGTAAATCGCGTTCGCCTGCGACGTGTTGAAACGATTGCCCGTCAAAGTCGAGTTTTGAACGGAACTGAAGTAGAAACCGTAACCGCCGCTTCCAGTCGTCGTCACGTTGTTGCCGGCGAAAGAATTGTTAAACGCGTTCCCGTCCGAACCAGTGTAAAGTACGATGCCCCTTCCGTCGACTGCGTTGTTAAAAATGTTGTTGTAAGAAACGTTGCTGTCCTTAAAGTTGTGCGAGGACGAACCCAACAAATAAAGCCCGTCCGCATCAACCCCGCCAGCCGTAACGGTAATATTGTTGTAAACAAAATTGTTTGAAGAAGCGTCTAAAGTTGATGACGTGTAGACAGCCGCGCCGCTGCTCCAAGTGCCGTTGACCGTGAAGTTGTTGTAAGAAACGTTGTTCGAAGAAGAACCGTAAGAATAAAACCCTAAGGCGGATTCACCGTCAGCCGCGACGTTGTTGCAATAAACCGTGTTCGAATCCGAACCCACGCCAAAGCTTACGCCGACCGCGTAGTCGCCGGAAACCGAGATCGTGTTGCCGAAAACATTGTTCGAATCGTAAGTCTTCCAAACCCAAACGCCGTAGCTATAGTCTCCGACGGCGGTGATGTTGTTGTTGAAAATATTGTTGGAATTCGAATACACGAATACAAGGTATTGAAAGCTCAGCCCGCTGGGCATGTAGATGGTATTGTTGAAAACGTTGTTGGAATTCGAAAGAAGCTCGACTGCGTCGGCTTCGTACCCGTAAGCCGTAATGTTGTTGAAGGAAATATTGTTTGAAACGGAACCCGCAGCCGCGTAAACTACGTAAGAATATTGTCCCCGCGTCGTAATCGAGTTGTTGAATACGTTTCCGAACGTTCCTCCGTTGAAGTAAACGCCGTAACTGTTATCGCTCGTTCCCGTCTGGTTGATAAACGCGCAGTTCTTCACCGTCGTATTGAAAACCGTCGAGTAAACACCTCTGCCGGCGCTAGACGACGAGAAATTGATTCCGTAACCGTTGCAGTCTATCGTGATGTTCGCGGCGGAAACCGTGAAACACGTTCCAGTCGAAGAAACGTTGTTTTGCAGTTGGTAGTACTCGCCAACAGTCGGAAGAGTCCCGCAAACGGTAGTCAAGTTCAACGCGTTGACGCCGTTAGACGCCAGGAAAAGCAAGAGAAAGCCGGCGACGACGCCGACGAATAGTATTGGCTTTAACGCGCTCACGGCACTTAAGGCATTCACGGCGTTCACGATGGAATCACTAACGCGTTAACGCGTCAAAGGCTTTAAAACCACGCCAAATTCATTGGCAGGAAAAAAGGAAAAAAAGTTTTTTATGCCGCAGGGAGGAGGAATCGCTGGTTCAAGCCGGATAAACCGATTTCGTCTTTCTACCCGTCCACAAATACCACAGGAAGTAGTAGAACGCGATTGCCGCAACGAGCGTCACCCTGAATAAAACGTCGTGAACGAGCGGGTTTTGCGAGAGAAACGAAAAAACGATTCGCAGGGGGTTGAAGAACAACGCGAAGAAGGCGAATCCGAGCGCGATCCCCCACACCCGCTGCTTGCGAGAGC
>CAZOKY010000029.1:0-7480 GCA_964580705.1 Microcaldota archaeon
AACTTCGTTATTTGCGTCATAGCAATATTTAAAGCTTTGTTGCACATAATTGTTCTTCGTAAAAACACGGTGTTTTGGGGGCGGTTGCGCTTGTGGAGTAAAATCAAGAAAAAATTCGAGGGGTTTCCAGCTAGGGAAAGCGTGGCGCGCAAGATGGTTGAATTCGGCTTGCGAATTGGAAGCGGGAAAAAAGAAGGAAAAGCAGGCAAGGTTTTTTGCGGTGACGTGGAAGTCAAAGACTTGAGCCTCGCGAGCGCGGCGCACGTCGACAGAAGGGCGGTGCGCGCTACTGTCGCGGCAATCGAACGCGACGCGGAACTGCGCGGCGTTTTCGAGAAGATTTGGCCTGCGGGCGCGTTGCTTAAGAAAATCGCGCGCGAACTCGGTTTCGGCGTAATAGAAATCGAGGCTGAAGCGCAACGCCCCGGCATCATCGCGGCCGCAACCGCGCTTCTAGCGCAAAAGCGCATTAGCATTCGGCAGGCTCACGCGGACGACCCTGCCCTCAGCGAAAACCCCAAACTCACGATTATCACGGGGAAACCGGTTCCCGGCAAGCTTCTCAACGATTTCCTGAAGATTCGAGGAGTCACGCGCGTTTCGATAAGTTGAACTCGCAAGAATTTTTCAGTGGGCATTGCCCGCAAAGCGGTTCCTTCTTGAAGCACGCTCGTTTCGCGAGTTCGACAATCAAGGCGTGAAACTCATTGTAAACCGCAACGTCTTGAGGCAACGAAGCTTCAAACAACGCACGGACATCATCGTAACTTTCGTTGCCTTTCAAAAATCCGTAGCGCGCGAATACGCGGCGCGTGTAAGCGTCTACGACGAAAAAACGCTTGCCGCCCGCGTACAACAAAATCGAATCCGCGGTTTCGGGCCCCACGCCGCGCAACGCAAGCAATTCCTTGCGAAGCGAGCCGGGCGGTTGCGAGAAAAAGCGCTGCAAGTCTCCGCCGTAATTCTTTTCGAGATAGACAGCTAAATCCTTCACGTAACGCGATTTCTGGTTGTAGTAGCCGGCGCTGCGCACGCACTTCTTGATTTTAGAAAGCGGCGCTTTCGCGAGTGTTTTGACGGAAAGCAGTTTTTCGCGTTTCAAGCAAGCGATTGCGCGTTCGACGTTCGCCCACGCCGTATTCTGCGTCAGCACGGCGCCGAGCATGATTTCAAAACGCGCCTCGTCGGACGAACGGTTTTTCGTTGCGGTTACGGGCCACCAATACTGCGCGCCGTAGGCGGCGTAAAGCGTTTCGTAAATCCGAGTCAAGTCCGGCGTCATTTTCCGAACCAACTTAACCAGCTTAAACCTTGAGTTTCGGCGACGTCGCTTCGCAACCGCACTTGCGCTCGCGCGGCAGCGCGGCGATGGCGTCGATGAGCACGTTCTTCAAGCGCTCGTTGTTTTCCTTGAAAACCCGCAAGACTTCCGAGTGCGAAACAGGTTTTCCTCCCGTAACGCCGACGTCGTAGTCAGTGACGAGCGAAATGTTGGCGTAACACATGCCGAGTTCCCTGCAGAGCGCGACTTCGGGCATTTGAGTCATGTTGATGACGCTCCAATTGCGGCTTTGGTAAAACTCGCTTTCGGCGCGAGTGGAAAAGCGCGGGCCTTCAATGACGACGACGGTTCCGCCGTCTTCGCAACGCACGCCGTTCTTCTTGCAAGCGCCGACTGCCGCGCGCCGCATCTCGACGCAGTACGGGTCCGCGAAAGACAAGTGGTCTGTTTTCGGAAGGCCAAGCCCTCGGGAATCTCCGTCGAAAAAAGAATTCTCTCGGCTTTTGGTAAAGTCGGCGATTTGGTCGCACACGACGAAGTCGCCCGGCGC
Source organism: Microcaldota archaeon (assembly GCA_964580705.1). GTDB lineage: Archaea > Micrarchaeota > Micrarchaeia > Norongarragalinales > Norongarragalinaceae > CAITNU01. Next base: position 1,833 of record CAZOKY010000029.1, read on the forward strand.
GACTTCCTTGCGCAGCGAGCCGACGGCGCACGGGCCGAACACGCGTTTGACTCCGAGTTCGCGCAACGCCCAAGCGTTCGCGCGGTAAGGAATCTTTTGAGGCGGAAACTCGTGGTTTAAGCCGTGCCTTGGAAGAAACGCGACGCTTCGTCCTTCAATGTCCGCAATCGTTATTGGCGCAGCCGGTTTCCCGAACGGCGTTTCGACTGCGATTTCAGTTGTCTTCGTTTTTTCGAGGAACGAGTAGAACCCGCTTCCGCCGAACACGCCTATTTCCGCGCTTGGTTTAGCCAAACAAAAACACCTTTTCGAACCGCGCTACCGAGTCGCGTTAAGTTTACTTTACTTTCGAACCTTGTTTTTCTTGCCCGGAACCCAAATCTTCTTGCGCCGCGTCTTGCGCGCGAACACTTTCGCTTTCGCCTTGCGCTTCTTGTACGCCCACTCGATGCGCCTGCGGCGCGCCTTGCTCTTCAAAGCCATGCTGAAAACCACCTTGTTTTTGAAAAACTAAATTTTAATCGAACGTTAATTGAATGCGGTCAGCGGAGTTAGTTATCGGTAGGGAGTTTAATAAAACGTTTGGGGGACGAAAAAAAAGAAAAAACGAACTGCATTAGAACAACGGTTTCTGGAGTTCCTCGCTTTCGTCCTCGACTTCAAAGAGCCCGTGCTCCTTCTCTTTCTCTTCAGGCCGCGTTTGCTGTCCCTGCGGCTCGTTGCTCGGATAATAAGCGTCTTGGTAAGCAGATTGCGCCGGCTGCGATTGCGTTTGCTGCGTTGAAGAACTTTGCGCGTAATCGTTCGACGCGAACATTCCCAGCGCGCTGCTGAACTCCGAAGACTGCGATTGCGCCGCCGTCGCTTCGTGTCCGTGCATCGTCGAAACGATTTCCATTATCGCGGCGGCAAGCTTTTGCTCCGCGACGCTGCGCAACTGCTCCGCACTCCGCCACTCTTCGTCGAGAACCACGCAAAAGAAAACGAATTTCGTGCACTCGATTTCAACGTCGATAGTCTTCTCTTGAACGAGCATTAAAATGTCCTTGTCTTCCTCGAGGTTCGCTTGAACGAACGCGAGGACGACGTCTACGCCTTGTTCCGTGAAAAGTTTTTTAGCGCAAACGGGTATTTTCAAGTGTTCGCTGGCAGTTATTTTCGTGAGCGTCACGTTCGCTTGTTGTTCGCACTCGCGGACCGCCGCCTCGTAACCGTTGAACTTGTTGCTCGCCACGTCTAGGAAACCGAGTTTCATGACGGAAGCTAACGCTCCAGGAATATAAAAACCCCTCTAAAAACACGGTTTTTTGGGGTTAAATTTACGATATTATCTTTACTTCCTTGCCGATTGACTCGAACTTCTCGAGCGCAAAGTCGAGGTCCTCCCTCTTGAGTCCCGCGTTCATCATGACGCGGATTCGAGCGGCGTCGCGGGCGACCATCGGAAACACTATCGGAAGCGCGAAAATGCCTGCGTCGAACAACTTGTGGCTCAACGCGACGGCTTTCTCGCTTTCCCCGCACATTACCGGCGTAATCGGGGTAGTGCTTTTTCCGATGTCGAAACCGATTTTCTTCATTTTGCGTTTGAAGTACTTCGTGTTCGTCCACAACTTCTTCCAGTGGCGCGGTTCTTCATCGCAAACGTTGAGCGCCTCAATGCAAGCGCCCGCAACTGCCGGCGGGTGAGAGCCGCTTAACAGCCACGTGCGGGATTTGTTGAACGCGAACTCCCTCAAGGCTTCGCTGCCGGCAACCATTCCGCCTACTACGCCGAACGCCTTCGAAAACGTCCCCATTTCGACCGTGATTTTCCCTTGCAAATTGAAGTGGTGCCCGATTCCCTTGCCGCGATCGCCTAACACGCCGTCTCCGTGCGCGTCGTCAACGTAAGTCATCGCGCCGTACTGCTGCGCGAGTTCAACTATTTTGTCCATTGGAGCAATGTCTCCGTCCATCGAAAATACTCCGTCCGTGATGACGAGGATTCGGCGATAGTTTTTCGCGTCCGCTTCCTCGAGAACGCGCTTGAGGTCAACCGTGTCGAGGTGCTTGTAAACCGCGCGCTCGGCTTTCGTGAGGCGGACTCCGTCGATGATGCTGCCGTGGTTCAATTGGTCGCTGATAATCAAGTCGCCTTCTCCCACGAGTTGCGGAATGAGTCCCGCGTTGGCGGCGAACCCCGTTTGGTAAGCGAGCGCGGCTTCCACGCCTTTGAATTCCGCGATGCGTTTCTCGAGGTCCACGTGCAGTTTCATGTTTCCCGCAATCGCGCGGACGCTTCCGCTGCCAGCGCCGTAAGCGCGGACGGCGGCGATGGCGGCGCGTTTGAGGCGCGGGTGATTGCTCAAGTTCAAGTAGTTGTTTGAGCAAAGCATGATGACGCTTTTGCCGTCTACTGTGCAGTGCGGCGTGCTCGCGCTTTCAAGCGAGTGCAGTTCCCAGTTAAAGTGCTTCGCTTTCAACTCGTCGACTTCTTGTTTCATGAACGCAGTCGGATTCGCTTTGTCAGCCACCACTTTAAACCACCTTCTATCGTCATTCAGTCTTTTTTCGGTTGTTTTTGTTTCGAAATCGCTTTTTTCACAGCGTTTTAAAGAAAAAGACTGGTTTCGCTTACGCTAAACGGTTTAAAAAAACTTGCGGAAACGCTGAAAATTAATTCGGCGTTCGCTACCTGGCGTGTCTAATCCGTTTCTTCGCCAGTTTTTTCTTTCCTTTTGAATCGCGCATGAATAGTTCCCCTCCCAGTTGTTCTCGTTTCGTTTCTTGTTCTCTTATCTTGAATCGGCTGGTTAAAAAAAACGCGGTTCAAGCCGGTTTCAATCAGAGCCCGCCGGCTACCAATAACGCACGCTTTTGCGCGACGTGCAGCATTTCCCGCAATCTGTCCGGATTGATTTTTTGCCTTGCAGCGAAACGCTCGAACTCGTTGCGCACCTCCTGGTTCGCTTTCTCTGGAGCGGCGCCAACCGCCAACGCGCGGCGCCTAGCCTCGCTTAAAGCGGTTATCGCCAGCAGAGTTGGTTCCTGCGGCGCGAGAAGGTCCTTCCACTTAAAATCTAAATTCAACGTTGCCACGTCGAAAACTTTTTTCTGTTGAACTGCGAAGGCGTTCGCACCCAGCTTAGGCGCCGCACTCTGCGCCGTCGACCCGTTCCGGAGTTTGGAGCTTTCGGCGCGAACGAGCCTATTTATCGCCGCGACTTCATCCTGAACCGCGTCTGCGGACAACTCCAGCGACCTGCTCGCGCGGCGCAAACCAAGAGGTAGCAAACGCGCGACGCGCCTCTGCAAAGGCGACAAAAGCGGATCGTGTTGTTTCGGCGAATACTCGGCCGCGATTTCAACGCCCGCTTTCTGCTTCAACACTTGAAAAGCATTGGGCAACGGCAAACGCATGCTCCTTGAGGCGCGCTTCACCGTGCTTAAAACGCTCGAATGTCCGTTTTTCGACAAATCCTCTAAAGTAAGCTGCGTTCCGCGCGCGTGCTCGCTGCGAAGCAAGCGGAAGAACGCGTTCACCGAAAGCGCCGGAATCCTGCCGCGCGAATTCGAACTCGGCGGGTAAACGAATTCGCCCGTTCGGATGAACTCGGAGTAATTCTCCAACAACTCGGGCGTTAAGCGCCTGATTGAACTTATTTCTCTCGACTCGCGTTCGTGAGTCGTGCCAACGGATTCCAACCGTTCGCGCCACTTCCCGGGGTTGGAACGAAATTCTTCCGCGAAAGACAAGCCGCGCAACCTGGCCAGCCAAGGCGCGTAAAGCGGCACGCCGTGCGCCTTCAACGACTCCAACGCGGATTTGATGAAGGCGTCGTCGCGCCTGACGCTCGCAGGCATGTGCGAACAGTGAACGAAGTAGTACTCGAGCGGAGAAACCCCCGAACGAAAAACCGCGTTCCTCCACGAACCGAACAAGCGTACCGCGGGACTGACGAGTCGCGCAACGCGGGAATCCGTGCTGCGGACGCTCAAACGGGCGTCCGTTCTTCGCAAAGCGCGTAGTCTCGAAAAAAACTCTCTGCGCGCGTCGCGCGCGTACGCCTGCCGCAGTTTCTTCTTAGTCGGCTTTTTCGCAGCCTTCAGCGCGGCGTCAACCGAACCGAACTCTCGGTACAACGCATTTTTGAATCCTTCGCGCTTCTCCATGTTCAGAATCGTCGAAGAAAGGTTTCCCTTGCGCTCGCTCCAAAGCGAAACCGCTTCGACGAGCTTGTCCCTAGTCCAAAAAGAATTGCGGACTTTCTTGGCGTGAAACAAGTTGAATTCGACGTCGCTCATGCCGGTAACGCGCATCACCCGTTCCATCCAATTGAAATCCCACTCGCCTGTTTTCTTGTGTTCCCAAAGAATTCCGCGCAGCCTGCGTATCTCAGGGTGGTTGCTGTCCGCATTCAAAATCACACTATCTTCGTGCAAACGCTTCAACCGCTCGTCGAAATTCCGCAGCGAAGCCTCTTTTCTCGCGGCAAAAACTTTTTCGGAACCGCTTTGAAATCCCGCCGCGTTGACCGCGGCCGGAAACGAACCGTAAAATTCGCGCGCCTTGTCTTTGAATGAATCGAAACGGCTTCCCAACCCTCGTTCCGTCAGCTTGAAGCCTTTTTCGCTTAATTTCTGCAGTGCGAGCGGAACGTTTTCCTTAGTCCAAAAACCGCGCGGGGTAGTCAACGAATGAAACAAATAAAAATCAAGCGAACTTACTCCAGCTGAAAAAACAGCAGCCGGCCAGGAACCGTAAACGTGCCTAGCATCATCAACAAGCAAACGGTTTATACTAGAGTTTTTAGAATACAGTTTTATTCTGTCCGAAAGCAAACGGTTTATCTGTGTTGTTATTTCGTCACGCGTAAAACGCGTTCTTTGTGGGGGCACCGCGTAAACTCGCCCCGCGGTCGTGAACGCTTTTCTCAGCGAACCGCAGTACTTAACTGACGCGGACACGAGCTTCGGGTTTAAAGCAAAAACCGCGTCGTGGGTTTCGACGCCTTCCGGAAGCCCGCGAATCAAACCCTTGATTTTTTGGGGGTTCCACCGTTCCAACGCACGGTAGGGACGGCCGGCCGCTTTGAATGCGCGTGCGACGCTGCCAAAGTGCGTTCTAGCCGCAGAGGCTACGCGCGGGTCAACGCTGATGAGTTGCGAGTGCGTCGCGACGCCGGTTGGAAGCGTTTTCAACTGGCGCAGCACTTTGCTGCGCGACCACTTTAAACGTTGAACGGACATTCAAGAAACCAAACATTTTTGAACTTTTTATTCAACGCGGGGACAGGGATTTGAACCCTGAAGGGCTGTAAAGCCCACCAGATCTCGAGTCTGGCGCATTACCGGATTCTGCCATCCCCGCAAGCGAAGCAACAATAGTGTTCAAGCAACAATAAAAAACGATTCGTTCACTCAGCAGAAGAACGCCGAACGCAAAAGGGCGCTTCACTACGCTTCACGAATGCGCGGCAAGCGTTTTCTTGTACTCTGGAAGCAAAACGTTTTTAGCGAAAGCGATGAACGAAGAGGACGCCGCATTCCTGACGGCGCCAAGCCCGCATTCCCTATTCAACGAAACGTTAGCCCTATTCGGGTCCGCGACGCGATTCAAGTGAAGCTTGAATTGCTCGCTCCCCTCAACATCGGACAAAAGCGTT
>CAZOKY010000029.1:7490-12046 GCA_964580705.1 Microcaldota archaeon
GTCATGGAAACTGGCTAGTTTCTCCAAAAAGCTTTGCGTTCCGTTCCGCCCCAGCGTTTTCTCGAACTCCGCTAGCAAGTCGCCGGTTTTGACGGCGGCGCCCGTCTCCGAACGAGCCCGCCAAACGCGGTAAGCGTCAGCCAGAACTCGAGCGTCCCGAGCGTGTTCCGAAGGCAAAAATTGTTTGAAAGCAAGGCAGTCAATTAAAACGCGGACGGCCGCGGTGTGGTTCGGCGCGGTTTTGGAAAGACCGCCGTATTTTCTAGAGAACGCCTTGGTTTGCGGTTCAACGCTCGCAGCCAAACCAGCGCCAAACGAAATTAATTCGTCGTGCGACAAACCCGGCAGGTACTGCTTGTTCAACAACGCGTCGTGAAGCGGTTTCGTGTCGCCGCGGTTCAAGCCTTCAAGCACGCTCCGGTTATTTCTTAATTCGCTCCAAACTGGCATGAATACACCGCGTAAGATTGTGTTCCCCGCGTTTTAAATAAACTTGCGAGGCTGAAAAACGGGTTTTCCGCCACTGGAACGCAAGCGTTTACAGAGGTTATTTAAAGCATTTTCGACATAAAAATAGTGTTAATTTACGCTTCACTAGCCTCGATTTTACGAGTTAAAAAACGAAAGATTAGCCTTGAAAAGCTGTGGAAAAAGCGGTTGAAAAAACATGCGTTTAATGTTGATTCCCAAGAAAAGAATCGCCGAATTCAAGCGGAAGAACGGCGCGCTGCAACGCGAAATCGAGAAGCGCTGCGGCGTAAAAATAAAGCTAGTCGAAAGCGAAGACGAACTCGAAATCAACGCCGTCGACGAAACGCAAGCCGGCAACGAGTGGATAGCCGAACAAGTCTGCCGCGCCATCGCACTCGGATTCGACTCGCACCGCGCATTCAAACTCTGCGGAGACGATTATTTCCTCGAAGAAATCGATTTAGCGCAAAGCGTGCGCGGCTCGCCGAAAGCCTTGCACCGCTACAAAGCGCGCATAATCGGCGAAAACGGCAAAGTCAAGCACAACATCGAAGAATTCACGGGCGCCTTCCTCGCGATAAGCGACGAGAAAGTCGCGTTCCTCGGAGCGTTTGAAGAAATAAAGCTCGCGAAAGACGCCGTATTCAAGATTTTGGAAGGGAAAGAGATTTCCACGGTTTACACTTTCCTCGAAAAGTACGCGAAGAAAACGCTGTAAGAGAATGTAAGACAATAAGAGAATTCAACGGAAGCGAAGCGGGGAAAAGAATATATTCGGTTGTCGCTTGAACAAGAACTTCCCCCGCCGAAAATTCAAAAACAAAAAAATTCAAACAAATCAATTCAAAACAATTCAAAAGTTGGTTTTTCATGGCTGAAACAAAGTCAAAGACACCCGTCAAAGAAGAAAAGGAAACGCCTGTTCAAACCCCAGCCGCAGCGAAAACCGACGCGAAATCCGACGAGAAGGAACAAAAAGAAAAAGCGTTGACGGCGTTGGAAATCGAGAAAGCGTTCAAAGAATACTCAGTCGCCGAATTCTTCAAGAAAAACCGGCAGATGCTCGGCTACACGGGAAAAATCCGTTCGCTCACGACGATCGTTCACGAAGCGGTGACGAACGGGTTAGACGCGTGCGAAGACGCGAAAATCCTGCCCGAGATTACGGTTGAAATCAAGAAAATGGAAGACGGGCACTACCGCGTCGTCGTCCAAGACAACGGAACCGGCTTGCCTCGCAGCAAAGTCGGGCAAGCGTTCGGCCAATTACTCAGCGGAACGAAGTTCAGCCAACGAATGCAGAAACGCGGGCAACAAGGAATCGGAATCTCTTACGCCGTCTTGTTCGCGCAAATCACGACGGGCAAACCCGCGCACGTCAAAACGGGAACGGGTGATTACAAGATTTTCGAGGCCGACGTCAGCATCGACGTCAAGAAAAACATTCCCCTCATCACGAACTTCAAGGAATACAGCGGCAATTTCCGCGGAACGCGCTTTGAAGCCGAGTTCGCCGAAGTCGATTACAACAAAAGCGAGTACAGCATCGGCGAATACTTGCGCCGCACGGCGATCGCGAACCCTCACGCGCAAATCACTTTCGTCTCGCCTGAAAACGAAGTAACCGTCTTCCCGCGTTCGTCGACGACTCTCCCGAAAAAAACTAAAGCCGTTCTTCCTCACCCGCTCGGCTTGACGACGAGCGACATAATGGACATGGCGAGCGTGAGTAAAGCGCGTAAAATCGGTTCGTTTTTCACGAGCGAGTTCGCGCGCTTCAGCAGCGATAAAATGAGTGAAATAGCTAAAATGCTTCCCAACGTGGATTTCGACCGCGCGCCGAAGAATTTGCAATGGCAGGAAGCGGAAGCAGTCGTCAAATGTATTTCGCAGTTGAAGTGGATTGCCGCCGACGCGAGCGTGCTGCAACCTATCGGGGAAGCGCAAGTCGAGAAATCCTTGAAAAACTTGCTTAAGCCGGAAAAGCTTTCCGTCATCGAACGAAAACCCAAGGTTTTCAGGGGAGGGATTCCGTTCAGCGTCGAAGCCGCGATTGCTTACGGAGGAAACGCCGGCTCTACCGGTGAAGGAAAAAAAGGGGAAATCCTGCGTTTCGCGAACCGTGTGCCGTTGTTGTTCGATTCCGGCAACTGCGCGATTACTGAAGCCGTGAAAACGATTGACTGGAATCGTTACGACTTAAAGAATTGGGAAACCATGCCGGTAAGCATTTTCGTTCACTTCGTCAGCGTTTACGTTCCTTACACGGGCGCAGGCAAACTCGCGGTCAGCGCGGAAGACGAAATCGTTCAGGAAATCCGTTTCGCGTTAATGGATTGCGCCCGGCAAATAGGAATCTATCTCCACGGCATCGCGCACGCTGAAGAGCAGGAACACCGCCGCCAGATTTTCGTTCGTTACGTCGGGGAAGTCGCGCAAGCGCTCAGTGAAATAACCGGAAAACCCAAGGAGCCGTTGTTGAAGAAGCTCGAGAAAATCGCGAAGGAACGCACGGCGCTGCTGGAATCGAACGGCGGAGATGAAGGGGAAAGCGAGGAAGACGCGGACCTCGCTGAAATCGAGAAGCGTTCCAGTAAGAACTTGCGTGACGAAGGCGAGGAAAAAGAAGACTAGAAAAGATAAAAGATTGAACCGAACGGCAAAAGGAACGGTAATGTTTTATGGCTAAAGAAGCGAAAGAAGAAAAAGAAACCAGCGAAGGTAAAGGCAAGCGCGAAGCACGCGAAGCCAGCCGCGAAGAAATACTGAAACGCATTATCGTCCTCGGCAACGACCTCGTGAAGGAAATCGAGCTTGAACAGAATCCGCACATTGACATTCCCATTCGCGGTTCCAGCAACACGTTCTACGACGAGAAAGGAAAACGCATCGTTTTAGGCGATAAAATCGCGAAGCGCGCGATGTTCAACGTCGCGCACGCGCGCAAATTCATGCAAACAATGCTCGTCGCTTCCTACGTCAAAAAAGACTTGCTTGAAAACGACTTGACGGCGACGCTTCGAGACTTGTATTACGCGAAAAAACACACGATTGGGAACACGAAGGAAGACACTATTGACGAACAAAAAGAAAGCGACCTCGCAATAGTCGACCTCGAGGTAGCACTCGACTCGTTCCGCGAACGATTGCACCTCCGCGCTGAACCTAAAGGCAGGATGGCGGGCGATTTCGTAATCAGCGACCGCGTACGCGACAAAATCGACGTCATCGATCTCTCGAGAATGGGCAGCGGAGGATGGGCGGTGCCGAGCATAGTCGAACAAATCGAGTTCAAGGATTCAGGCGTCGAGTACGTTCTCGTCGCCGAGAAAAACGCTATTTTCGACCGCTTGAACGAAGACGGTTACTGGAAGAAAAACAAGTGCCTCTTAATGACTACCGCAGGGCAAGCCGCGCGCGGAGCCCGCCGCCTCCTCCAGCGCTTGAGCACAGAACTGAAGCTACCTGTTTATTGCTTGACTGACGCGGACCCGTACGGGTGGTACATTTACAGCACGATGAAGTACGGCTCGATGGCGTTAGCGCATGAAAGCGAGCGCTTGGGTTGCCCCGCCATGAAATTCTTGGGCATGAGCATCAGCGACATCGAACACTACGATTTGCGCGCGGTAACGATTAAAGCGAAGGAAGTCGACATCAAGCGCGCAGAGGAAATCAAGGAGTACGATTGGTTTAAGGCGAAGGAGTGGCAACGCGAAATCAACAAATTCCTCGAGAAAAAAATGAAGGCGGAAATTCAGGCCCTCAGCAGCAAAAACTTGCAGTACATTTCGAAGACTTATTTGCCGGAGAAAATCAAGAACCAAGACTTTCTGCCTTGAAGAAGCGGGTAACGACTATTTTTTAACGTAAAAAACCGAGTTTGGCAGAGCCCCCCTCGTTCCCGAAAACGGCATTCTCTTCATTCGGCTGGACAGCGTCTCGTGGAAAATGCGGGCGGTTCTGTCGTCGACTAAGAGCACACCGTTCGGTTTGAGCGAGCGCATCAATAAATTCAGCAATATGTTTCCGCCGCGGTTGGCATAGTGATAAGCCAAGTGGAAGCAAGTAATCAAATCCGGGCG
>CAZOKY010000030.1:0-4947 GCA_964580705.1 Microcaldota archaeon
TTCCTTTCGACTCGAGGAAGCCGTTCGACCCGAGCGGCATACGAATCGGAACGCCGACGCTTACGTCGCGCGGCATGCGCGAGTCGGAAATGAAGGAAGTGGCGCGGTTCATGGACGCTGCGGTTCGCGGCTGGAACGACGACACGGCTTTGGAAAAAGTGAAGGCGGGCGTCGTCGACTTGTGCAAGCGCTTCCCGTTCTACGAAGCGTGACGCCGTCAACGCTTTTTCCGCTTTTTTGTTTTACGCCTGGCTTCGTTGAAGCGTTTGAAGCGACGCTTTTTTAAGGTGTTGCCCCCCATTTTCTACTCGTGGTGAGGCTCTTGAACAAATCGATTGTTTACTCAACAGTTTTCCCGGTTTTTCTTGTTTTGTCGCTGGTGTTGGTTTCAACGCTTGTTTCCGCCAACTGCGTTTTCCTGGAAGTTGGGCAGTTTGCAGATGCGAGCGTTTCGAAAGGCGTTCAAGCGTCCTTCGCTTTAAGCGTGCGGAATACCGGTTCGTCGTCTCAACTAGTTTCCTTGAGCGGTTCGTGCCCGAGCGACTTGAACTGCGCTTTAGATCCTTCGAGCGCGACTCTCACAACCGGCGAATCCCGCTCGTTCGTCTTGACTGCGGGCACCGCGCAGGCCACGCAAGCGTATTACGAGATTCCAGTTGAAATCACGGCTGGCTCGCCTGGTTCCACGCATTCGTGCGACGAACGCGTCGCGCGCTTGAACGTCGCGCTTCCGTCGCCGACGCCTACAGCCGAGCCGGGCGCCGGAGGTTTTGAAGCAACGCTTTCCCCTTCAGGCGCGGTTTCAAGCGGCCGCCCCGGAGAGACGATTGAATACGCGATTACGGTTTCTAACGGCAACGACGCTAAAGGATTCGTGAAAATACGCGTGGAAGGCGAATTCGCCGCGACGACGCTTTTCTCGACGACGAACTTCGATTTGTTGAGCGGAACCGAAAAAATCGTTTCCGCGAAAGTAAGGCTGCCGCCGGGAACTCCGGGCGGAACGTACGCCCTTGTTTTCCGTGTGCAAGCGACGGACGGCTCGACGAGCGAGACGACTGAATTCTCGTTGCCGGCGAGCGTGTTCGTTTTCTCGGACGTCGTAGACGTTGACTTGCTGAACCAACCCGTCGATTGCTTGATGGTGGAGCACGACGAACGCTTGTCTTGGCCCATGGAGTTGCGCAACAATGGAGAGACAAAAGGGCCGTTCGTGTTGTCGCTGGACGCGCCTGCGGGCGTCAAGAAATTCGTTCGCGTTTCACCGGCGCTTCTAGAAGTCGACGGCGGCGACCAGCAACCAGTTGACTTAATCGTCACTCCTTCTTCGTCCGTGACCGTCGCAGCGTACCAATTCAATTTGCTCGTGAAATACCTCGATTACGGGGTTTTAAGCGTGCCGTTGTGCGTCAACGTTACGGGCGTGACGGGTTTCGACGTGGAAACGCAAGACGAGTACGCGGTCAAGCGCGGCGTAGTGACGCCGCTCAGGATTACGATTACTAACACGGGAAGCGTGGCCGACGATTTCAGCGTGCAGCCCGCGCTCGTCTCGTGGTTGTCGCAGCAAGCGCAAGCGATTCCTTCCTCGTTCACGCTTTCGCCGGGCGAGTCGAAGGCGGTGAGCGTAGTCGTTGCGTCTTCGCTCGAGAAAACGCCGCTTGGAACGAAGTATTTGCCGGTAGTGATTCGCAGCAGCCGGACGCTGTCGAGCGAGTTGTACGACTTGAAAATCAAGATTTCGTCGGCTCCGCAACCAGGCCTGTCGTATCTGCAAATAAAGAAGACGCGTTTCACCGCGCCCGTAGGCGAGTCATTCGAAGATTCGGTGGAAGTCGTGAACTCGAAAAGCGAGGCGTTGCACGGAGTCACGCTAACTATTTTCGGCGTGCCGAGCGCGTGGTACTCCGTTTCTCCCGCTTCGCAGGACGTGGCGTCTAAAGTGTTCGCTGAATTCAACGTTGTTTGGAATATTCCGAAATCGAAGGCGGGGCGTTACGACGTCACTCTTTACGCTGAATCGCAGGAAGGCGAGTTCGCGAGCGTGAACGCGACGCTGGAAGCAATCGCGCTCGAGAAAGACTTGTCCGCCAGGGCTTTAGACCCTGATTATTCGCACTTTGAATCGTCTGGCGAGATACTGGTTACCGTAGTTCTCTCGAACACGGGCGGAGTCGCTTTGAGCGGAATTACGCCCGTCGCGCCTAACGGCTTTGCTTTCTCGACTGCGCCGTTGCCGGTCGCGCTCTCCCCGGGCGAGTCGAAGAGCGTCACGCTTTCGTTGAAGCCGCGCGGTTCCGTTGCGGACGGCGAGCAAGTTTCTTTGTCTTTCCAGTCTAACGAGGGCGCGGTTTCGCCGCCCATAACGGTTTTCGCGGCTCCGCCTCAAAAGGCGCAGCAAGGAAACGGTTCGTGGGTTTTGCTCGCAGTCGCGGCGTTGCTTATAATCGTGGTTGTCGCGGCTTACTACTTCCGCAAGGAAGGCGGCAAGCGCGACGAGGATTCCGCGCAGGCGCAGTTGGAGGACCGCTCTGCGCAAGCGAACAAGTTCAAACAGAAAAAACTCGTGTGAAAAAAATTTGTTTTGTACGGAGGGGATTTGAATGCCGGGTATAACGCCGAGGAGAACGTCGGAACGTTTTCCTGTTGACGTGTGGCATCGGGATGCCGCCGAGGATTTAGCAACGGCGTTGTCTAAACCCGTTGATCACTCCGGCATTTCGCTTTCTACCGTGACTCACGGTTCGGAGAAAGGTCGCAGTGGCGCTGTTCACTATAATAACGGTTCGAGTTCAGTTTCATTGGATTTTCGTCCCACAAAACTCGGCAAAGGTTTTTGCCGTTCCGGCCGCGTTTTCGTTGCTTTTAGCCAAGACGGTCGTTTGCCGAAAGGCTTTCACGGCAACCCGAAGACTAGGCCTAACGGCGTGGATTACCGCACAAATCACGCGGCTGTTTACATTCAACCGAGTTTAGGGAGCAGCGAACAACACACTTTGGTTGCAAGGTTTTTGCCTAGCGGCATTAAAATGGAGCCCAGCCACCCCGTATTGGATTCTGACCAAGTGCGGTTGATTGCGGCTGTAGCTGACGCAGTGCAACGCACTTTCGAGCGAACTCGCGTGTACGGCTGAAAAAACTCGCGCGTTAGACGTATTCAATCGGAGTCAAGCGGAAACGCTTAGTGAAGACCGCGTTTACTCTTTGTTTTTTACCGCGATTTTTTTTTCTTCAAAAGCCTTTAATAGCGCGAGCGCAGAAATAATGCCTAGCGTTTTTCAAAGGTGGATTCTAATAGCGCAGCCAGTCATTAACGTCGGTACAGTCGGGCACGTGGACCACGGTAAAAGCACGCTAGTGCAAGCTTTGAGCGGCAAGTGGCCTGACACGCACAGCGAGGAAGTAAAACGCGGAATCACGATAAAACTCGGTTACGCCGACGTCGCCGTGCGCAAGTGCGAGTCGTGCGGCAAATACACGATTAAAGGGAAGTGCGGCGCTTGCGGCGGCACGTCGAAAGAGGTAAGGAAAATTTCGCTTGTTGATTCGCCTGGGCACGAAACGCTTATGGCGACGGTAATCGCGGCGAGCGCGATAATGGACGGAGCGCTTTTCGTCATAGCGGCGAACGAGAAATGCCCTCAGCCGCAGACGCAAGAGCACTTGGCTGTTCTCGAAGGCTCGGGCATACGCGACGTCGTAATCGCGCAAAACAAGGTAGACCTCGTCACGCCGCTGCGGGCGCGCGAACACTACAAGCAAATACGCGGTTTCCTGCGCGACTCGCCTTTTCCGAACGCGCCGATTATTCCTACTGCAGCTAACGCGGGCGTCAACATCGACGCGCTGCTGGCGGCAATCGAAAGCGAGATTCCGACTCCCGAGCGCGACCGCGAAGCGGACGCGCGTTTCTTCATCGCGCGCTCGTTCGACGTAAACAAGCCGGGTGCGGACTGGTCGAAACTCGGCGGCGGAGTCGTCGGCGGTTCGCTCGCGCGCGGCGTGTTGCGTGAAGGCGACGAGATTCAAATAATTCCGGGTACGCTGCGCCAGAGCGCGAAAGGAAAAGAGAGTTATGAACCGCTCGCCACGCGAGTTGTTTCGCTTCACGCGGGCGGGGAACGCGTCAGCGAAGCAGGTCCCGGCGGCTTAATCGGCGTCTCGACGGAGCTCGATCCGGCTTTGACTAAAGCGGATTCGCTTGTGGGTTGCCTTCTGGGCAAAAACTTGCCTGCCGCGACGTCTTCGTTGACTCTTGAGTACTCGGTTCTAAAACGCGTTCTCGAAGCGTTTCCTCCTTCATTCGTGCAAAACGAGCCGCTAGTGCTCGGAATAGGGACGGCGGCGATGCTTGGCTTCGTGGAGCAGGCGAAGGCGAAAAAAGGAATTCTTACTCTGACGTTGAAGAAACCGGTTTGCGCGGAGAAAGGCGCGCGCGCAGCGATAATGCGGCGCAGCGGCAACCGTTGGCGTTTGTACGCCGCCGCGAAAATCGTTTGAAAACTATTTGGGCGGTTTGAATGGTTAACGCTGCGATTTCGGCGCTTAAAAACGCGGCAAGCCACTTGGCTCGGCTGGCATCCGGAGGACGTAAACCGCCGAAAATAACGCGGGAGTTGGGTGGAAGCATTTACAGGGAAATGACGCCAAATGAACTGGAGCGGCTTTTAGCGGAAGTCATTTCGGTGAGGGATAATGCGAACCGCTCGATTCGGCTTCTTAGGAGAAGGCGCAAGCAAAACGGCGTGTGAAGCAAAGAGGCGTGCGGGCGCGGCAGCCGCGTTAAGCCGCCTATAATTCAAAAATCGCTTGCCTGAATCGAATTCAGCAATTTATTAAACCGCGCCACGCAAAATAATTGCTCTTGCAAGGGCTCGTAGCTCAGCTTGGCAGAGCGCCTGACTTTTAATCAGGATGTCGTGGGTCCGAATCCCACCGAGCCCGTTC
>CAZOKY010000030.1:5047-11587 GCA_964580705.1 Microcaldota archaeon
GATTCAAGCGCGTTGCTCGCGTTCATCAACAACCGAATAGACGTCATCGAGCAGGCGAACGCGTTGCTGGAAGAGCCGTTGCGCTTCGTCGTGCTCAAGCCGTGCCTATCCGAACTACGCGTAGTAGCGAAGCCGGCGGCGTTCGACGCGATAACGAAGTACTTGAGTTCGCGGGCGAGCGTAATCGACGTTCCGCAGCAACGCCCCGACGACGCGATAATTGATTACGCTTTGAGCAACGCGGATTACGGCAACGGCTGCGTGGTTCTTTCGCTTGACGGGAGGCTCAGAAAAAGGCTTAAAAGCAAGGGCATTCAAACAATTACGCTGCGAGGCACGAGTCTCGTCTTGACTTGATTACGGCGTGACTCGTTTGTTCCGCGCGGCTCAACCGCGTTTTTTTAAACCTTTAAAACGTTTAATCGAGAAATTTTCGTGAAATTGTAGGGGAATTGTCGGGTTCGGGAATTGTTTTTTTCAGGCGGTGGTTTGGTTTAAATGTACAAGCTGACGACGTTTCAGGAAAGCGTGAGGATTCCGCCGAATTTGTTCGGCCTCCCGTTGAACAAGGCGGCGCTCCAGATTTTGCGCGAGCAATACGAACGCACGGTGCAGAAACAACACGGAATAATCGTTTCGCTGCACAACGCTAAAATCAAGTCGGACGGAAAAGTCATTCACGGGGACGGAGCCGCGTATTTCGACGTCGAGTTCGACGCCCTCGTTTTTTCGCCGCAAGTCAACGAAGTCGTGGAAGGCGAAGTCACTGAAATCGTGGAGTTCGGCGCGTTCGTGCGCCTCGGCCCGATTGACGGCCTCGTTCACATCTCGCAAGTGGCGAACGAATTCTTGAGTTACGACAAAAAACAGGGAATTCTAAGCGCCCGCGACTCGAAGAAGAACCTCAAGAAGGGGAATTGCGTTCGCGCGAAAATCGCTACCGTCAGCCTAAAAGACAATATTCCTAACAGCAAAATCGCGTTGACTATGCGGCCGGAAGGACTCGGTAAAGTTCGCGAGTCGCCGCGCATCAAGCACGAAGCGGAAAAAGACGTGGAAAAAGACGCTGAAGCGAAGGACGCGAAAACCGAGAAAGAAAAGGAAAAAGAATAAACTTAATAAAATATTTTTTTGAGGGTGTTGCGTTTTGAGTGAAAAAGCGTGCAGGAAGTGCCGTCTCATAGTCACGGGCGACGTCTGTCCGTTGTGCAAGGACTCGCAGTTGACGCGCAGTTGGGAAGGCTACATCATCGTCACGGACCCGAAAGGGGAAGTCGGAGTCGCAATCGGCGCCGCTTCGCCCGGAAAATACGCTTTGAAGATAAAGTGATTATCCGAAAAAAATTGGAAAGGAGTTGTTGCAAGGAAAATGCAGTCGAAGATTTTAGAGCAAAAACAAAACCCGTTGTTTCACCGCAAGGAAGCCGTAGTCGAAGTCGAGTCGAAAGGCGCGACGCCGAAACGCCGCGAAGTTCTCGCGGAGCTCAGCGAGAAACTCGGCGCGTCGGAAGCGCAGATTGCGATAGCGAAAATAGACCAGAGGTTCGGGAGGCATTACGTCACCGTAACCGCGCGCGTGTACGATTCGCCTGACTTCTTGAAGAAGTTCGAGCACGATTGGGTTATGGCTCGCGGGAGCGGCAAGAAGAAAGGCAAAGGAGAAGAAGCGAAGGCCGAAGCGAAAGCGGAAGCGAAGCCTGCTGCTGCGAAAGCGGAAGCGAAGCCCGCGGCTCCGGCGGCTGCGCCTGCTGCGAAGGAAGAGAAAAAATAATTGGTGATTTTTTATGTCTGAAGAAAAAAAAGCCGCTCCAAAGAAAAAGCAAATCAAGCCTTACAAGGCGCGCAAATACTGCCCGAAGTGCGGGGCTGGCGTCGGTCTCGCCGAGCACGCTAACCGTCGTTCGTGCGGCAAATGCGGTTACATGGAAAAGAAATGAAAACCTAGTTTAACGTTGGCTTAACGTCGGATTAAAGTCGGTTCAACGCAAGCGTTTAATTCTCTTTCTGCGTTTTCTTTTTCGTGTTTTCAATGGTTACTGCGTTTTTTGCTTTTACGATGCTCGAAGTAAGAATACCTGTTTTCCCGTTACTGCTTATAGCGTTGGCGTTCCTGTTATTGTGGCTTGAAGGCAAGCGCAAGCCCCGCGATTACGCCCGCGCCCTCTCGCTTGATTCCGTGAAGCCCGCGAAATCCATTCGCGGAGCCGCCGTGCTTTTCGCGAAAATGATTTTGCTTCTCATCGCGTTGTCGCTGGTGTTCAACGCTTTAAACACGAATGATTCGAATCGAGTCGTTGACGTCCTGCGCGCGCAACCCGTTGAAATGCTTTTCGCCGCAATCGCGCTAGCGCCTTTCGCCGAAGAACTGTTTTTCCGCGGTTACTTGCAGAAGCGAGTCGGCGTAATCGTTTCCAGCGCGTTGTTCGCCGCCTTGCATTACTCGTACGGCTCGGTTTCCGAAATAATCTCGGCTTTCTTCATCTCGATTCTCATCGGCATGGAATTGCGGCGCCGCAACGACTTGAACGCGTGCATAATCGCGCACGCCGCGTACAACGCGGTAACGCTCTTGCTCGTATTCCAATTCTACCTTGCGTGAACCGTTTTTTAAGTTCCCGCGCCCAAAGTTTTGTTTATGGCTGCCGTCATGGCTGAAGAATGGTTCAAGTGGGAGCGCGAAAGCGCGTTGCACTCGTTGTTCCTGCCTCTCGAAGCTTCGGTGCGTCCGTTGCGCGAGTTTTTCGGGCGCGGTTGGCCGACGACGTTACTAGTTTTTCGAGGCGACGCGGTTCTTTGGTGCAACGAAATGCGTTCGCTGCATTCACTCGGCGCGGAAATGATTGATTTATACCGAGACTCCCGCGAGCGCGACGCCATGCTCGCCGAGTGGGAACGCCGGGAAAAAAATTTGTTCGCGGTTTTCGAGAAAATTCAGGCGGAACGCTTCGGCAAGGCGTTGAACGAAGAAATCGCCGGACTTTACGCTTTGTTTCGAAAGGCTTACCTTGACTGGTACGCGGTCGGGTGGCTCGCGGAACCCGTTTCGCTTCAATGCGAAGCGCTCGTCCGCGAGCTCCTGCTACGCAAAGGTTTGGAACCGGATTCCAAGGAATTCAAAACCGCGTTTTCGCTGTTGACGTCGACGACGCGCGAGTCGTTCAACCGCCGCGAAGAAAAAGAATTCCTCGCCATCGCCGCACGCGCCCAAAAAAACGGGGCGTCGAACGCAAGCGTAACCGCTTCGTTGTTGGAGCACGGCAGCAAGTGGTTTTGGCTGCAAAACAATTACCTTGAAACCCGCGTTTTAGGCACCGAATTTTTCGATGAAGAGTTGAAGCGTTTTCTCAAGCGCGGAGTCGACGCGGCGAAATACGCGAAAACTTTGGACGAGAACGCGAGGGAACTCGCTGCGGAAAGACGCGGCGCAGTCGAAAAACTGGGTTTGACGCGGCGCGAACGGGAATTAACGGATTTAATCGACGTCTTCGGCTGGTTCCAGGACCACCGCAAGCAAGTCGTGCTGCAAGCGAACCACTTTCTCGACGCGCTGCTCGCGGAAGCCGGCCGTCGGGGCGGATTGACGCTGCGCGAAGCGAGGCAAACGCTTCCGAACGAATTCGAGCTTGCATTAACCGGAAAAATCGACAAGAAAACGTTGCGCGAACGGCTCGCGAACTGCGTCGTCGTATGGCGGGAAAGCGAAAGCGAACCAGAAATATTCGCGGGCGCAACCGCAGCCGAAAAAAACAAAACCTTGTTCAAGAACGACTCCGCCGCACGCGAAGTAATCGAAATCCGCGGGCTAACGGCGTGCCAAGGAAAAGCGCGCGGGTACGCGCGAGTCACGTTGAGCGCGAAGGAGGCGAACGCGAGCCTGCGCAGCGGCGAAATCCTCGTGACGTCGATGACTAGCCCTGATTTCGTGACTGCGGTCAAGCGCGCGGCGGGAATCGTTACGAATAAAGGCGGGATTACGTGTCACGCGGCGATTGTTAGCCGCGAATTCGGGGTTCCGTGCGTTGTGGGCACGCGCATTGCCACGAAAGTAATCAAGACAGGGGATTTCGTGGAAGTAGACGGGAACCACGGTTTCGTGCGCAAGCTCGTGAAAGAAAAATAAGCGGTTTGTTTCGAACTATTTTTTGTGTTTGTAGCGACCGCGCGCTTCCACTACGCTGAGGCGCGCGAAAACTTCTTTCGCTCGCGGATATTCCGTTTTGTAGCCTTCCACTGCGGCGGCGAAGAACGCGTCGGCGTGCCGCCAGTGCTTGCTTTCCATCGCGCGCTTGAGGAGGTGAATGTCGACGGCTTTGTCTTCCAAGCGGTCCGAGTGAAAAGATAGCCCGAAGTCGATGAAGCAAACCGTGCCGTTTCGCTTAACCAAAAAATTGCTCGTCGTCAAGTCACCGTGAACTATGCCGTGCGCATGCAGGAGTGCGACGCCCACGCCGATTTCTTCGCAAATTTCGAGCTTGCGATTCATCGAAACCTTTGAATCCTCTAAAAGATCGCGGGCTTTTCGCCCGGCAACGTGTTCGATTTCGAGAATTCCATCGCTTTCCTTTACGCCGAAAACGTTCGGCACGCACAAGCCGATGCGCTTGGCTTTCTGCAGAACGCGCGCTTCGCGCCGCGTGCGCGACTCCCTGAAATCACGATCAATCAAAGGGTGACGGTAGCCTTTGCGGGGGCGGTGTTTCGTCACCTTGCCTTTATGTAAATAAATCACTGCTTCGGCTCCCCCGCCGATGACTCTGCGTTTAGTGGCTTTCATGAAATCATTTAATTAACGCGCGGCTTAAATCCTTTCCATGAAGGCAGAATTTCTTTGTTTGGGAATCGAGTCGACCGCCCACACTTTCGGCGCGAGCGTAGTCTCGAGCGGCGGAGTGGTATTGTCGAACGAGAAGGCGTCGTTTTCCAGCGAAGGCGCGGGAATCATTCCGCGGGAAGTCGCGAAATTCCTGACGGCGAACAAGGACGCCGTTATTTCGAACGCTTTAAGCAAAGCAGGCGCGGACTGGAAGCAAATCGCGCTCGTTTCTTTTTCGCAAGGACCCGGAATCGGGAATTGCTTGCAAGTAGGGCTCGACGCGGTGAGAGAAATAAGCAAAAAACGCGGCGTTCCAGTCGTGGGCGTTAACCACTGCATCGCGCACCTGGAAATCGGGAGGCTGGTAACGAAAGCCAAGGACCCCGTGCTTTTGTATGCCAGCGGAGCGAACACGCAAATAATCGCTTTCGAAGGCGGGCGCTACAGAATTTTCGGCGAGACTTTGGATGTCGGAATAGGAAATCTCCTAGACAAATTCGCGCGGCACCTCGGCCTCGGTTTTCCCGGCGGACCCAAACTCCAAGAACTCTACTTCCAGTGCGAGCCGAACGACTTCGTTCCTCTGCCGTATACCGTGAAAGGCATGGATTTGGCTTTTTCGGGCATTCTCACGAAAGCCAAGCAGTTGGCGGACAGCGGGAAGTATTCGAAGGCGCAGCTCGCGTATTCGCTGCAGGAAGTAGTGTACGCGATGCTCGTGGAAGTCAGCGAGCGCGCTCTCGCGCACTGCGACAAAAACGAGCTTCTCCTCGGCGGGGGCGTCGCGTGTTCGAAGATTTTGCGGGAGAAGGCGCGAGTCATGTGCGAAGAGCGCGGCGCGCGTTTGTTCGTGCCGGAAAACGCTTTGCTCGTCGACAACGCGGCGATGATTGCGTGGCTTGGAATCCTCGAGAAGAAAGCGGCCGCGCGGAATTACGCGGGTTTGACGATTCGTCCTTACGAGCGTACGGACGACGTGCAAGCATTCTGGCGATAAAGTTTTTATAGCGGTTTCGGTTTAAACTAGTCCCTCGATTTTTACAAGGTGGTTGAATAGATATGGCGAAGATTCCAGTCGTAGACAAAAACGCTTGCATTGGTTGCGGCGCGTGCGCGTCGCTTTGCCCGAAGACTTTCCGCTTGGGCGGAGACGGAAAAAGCGAAGTGATCGACGCGGGCGCAGGCGAAGAATGCGCGCAACGCGCGATAGACGTCTGCCCCGTTCAAGCGATTTCCTGGAAAAAATAGTTGACAGCAATATTTTTCTTTTTTTATTTTTTTTCCTTATTTCTGTTTTTCCTTATTTCCTCTTGACTTCCCACTCGTGAGACGTCAAATCGATTACCCTGCTGGGTTTACCGCGCAACGCGCCCTCGAAAACAATCAAATCAACCGCGTTTTTTTCGACTACTTTTCTTATCTGAGCGAGAGTTTGTGCTGGCGTTTCGCCGCTCTCGTTAACGCTCGTTGTAACGATGGGCACGTTAGCCTTGTGCGCGGCGAGAGAAATCCAATGCTTCGGAATCCGCACGCCGAGCGTATCGAGCCCCGCGTTCGTTTCCTCCGCGACGCACTTCCTCCGCTTCAAACCGAGTATTAGAGTCAACGGCCCCGGAAGGAAAGCGAACGCGTGCGCCGCTTTTTCAGTCACGAAACAATTGCGCGTTATCCACGCCTTGCCCGGCGCGATTACGCTGAAAGGCTTCGCGGCGCCGCGCTTTTTGAGC
>CAZOKY010000031.1:0-11498 GCA_964580705.1 Microcaldota archaeon
GCTTCCGCGTTTTTCGTTTCGTTGCGGGATTCGAGGAGTTCGAGCGCGAGTTTTTCGAGTTCGCTTCGTTCCGCGGTCTTGACGGTTTTTCCGCCGTCGTGCAGCTTCCTGGACAACAAGGATGCGAAGCGCGATAACTCCATCGGGAAAATTATTTTAGTGCTTTTGCCTTCGCTGATTTTTTGGAGCGTGTTCAAGTACAGGTAAGCGAGCGTTGAGTCGCTCATTTTGCTCGTCGCTTCCCCGATTATTTCGAGTGAACGCTTTCGCGCGGTGGCTTCCGTTTCGAGCTTGATCTTGTATTCTTCCGCTTCGCGCTTGCGGTGCATTGCTTCGACGAGTCCGGGAGGCAACGACACGTTCTTGAGCGTGACTTGCGATACTTCAACGCCCCACTTTGACGCGGTTTCGTGCAGCATTTGTTGCATTGCCTTAGCTATTTCTTCCGTTCTCGCGCGCACTCCTTCCGCGGTGTGCGCGCCCACCGCTTTCCTGATTCCGGAGTACATCAACTGCGTGACCGCGTACTCGTAATCCTTGACTTTGAGGACTGCTTTAACCGGGTCGACGACACGCAAATAAATCATCGCGTCTATTTGAATTCGGATGTTGTCGCTAGTGAAAACGAATTGAGGCGCGATGTCCACGGCGCGCGTGCGGGTGTCGACGACGGTTATCGTTTGAAAGCGCGGGAAGTACACGACCAAGCCTGGGCCTACGAGCTTGTCGAATTTTCCGAGGAAAAACAATAGTCCGCGTTCGTATTCTTTCAACTCCAAATACGCGGGGGAAAATAACGCGAAAACCGCTACCGCCAAGCCTAAGGCGATTAATATGAGTGCCGTTGAATTCGAAGGCGATAAAACCGTCGACGCGGCGAAAAGCACGAGCAAAACAGCTAGCGACAAAACCGCGAGTTCCTTCTTCACTTCACGCAACCCCCCTTCAATTCACTCAACTTAATTTATGACTGTAAGTGGTTTAAAAAACGAACTCTCGGGTGTTTTGACTCGCTTTTCACTCGCTTCGCCGAATACATCGCTTAATACGCCGCCCAAACCATAATACGTAGTGAGCTATCTGAATTACTCGGGAAGATGGAGGAAACCGCAAAACCCGCGGTGTTGCTGGGGCGAAAAATCTCTTTACCCGCGGCACAGGAAAACTTACGGCAAGACAGCGAAAGCAAGTCGAAGTCAAAGTTGAAGTTTAAGCGGAATTACGCAAGGCTCGAACGCTTTTTTTAATCAGGTGAAAACGAAGATGGGCGGTTGGAGAACTGTATTCGGGAGACGTCGCACGTGCAGCGGCGGCGCGTTCTTGAAACCTAGGACGAGAGACTTGAGGCACTTCGAGAAAAACAAGCCTCGCTCCAACGAATAAACAAATAAATAAACAAATAAAGTTTTCTTTGAGGGACTTCACCACACGAAAGGCACGATTCGGTAACGCACGCGACCGCAATACGCTTCGTAGCCGCGGAGTTTCTGCCGCAACATTTTTTCCTCGTCTAACGCGCGGAACGCGATCACGAACGGCATCGGCGCGAAAAACGCGAAAGCAATCCAAGAGCCGAGCGCGAGCGGCGTCGCAAGCAACAACAACGACACGGCGGAGTACATGGGGTGGCGGACTACGGCGTACGGACCCGTCGAAATCACTTTTTGCCCTTTGACGACTTCAACGACGTGGGAAGCGTAACTGTTTTCCTTCAACACGAGGAAATTGAGCGCATAACCGACGAAGACGAGGACGTCGGCTGCAACGACGACGCTGAGCGGAACGTGCGACCAGCCGAACCGGTAGTCGAGTCCGGGAATCAGGAATCCGACGAAGAACCACAAGTGCGTCCAGTCGACGATTTTCTTCTGCGCCTTCCGTTTCTCCCGGAGTTTGAAGCGGCGTTCGACTAACGCGGGATCGTTTTTCAGCAGGTAAGCGGCTACGAAGAGCATTGGAATGAACAAAATCGCTAGGTAGACCCATGCTTGCCAGTACGCGAGCGAGCCCGCGGGAACGAAGAAAAACGCGGCGATTGCGGCGAACGCGGCAACGAAAATCAACGCGGTTTTTATTTTCAAATTCATTTTTCAACCAACTCCGGACGACGGAAGAACAACTGAAGAACGAAGGAGGCGGGAGTTTAAAAGCGTTGAAAAAACGGGGGTCAAATGGGGGGAACCGCGAAAAAACGGCGTTTTCCCTCTGGAAAACGCGTTTTTCCCTCTAGGAAAAGCTTTAAAAGCAGTTTTCCGTAATGGAGGAACCGAATTCTACCTCGAAAAACCGTTTGTAAAAAATTTTTCGAGTGTGAAGGGAGGGATATAAAATGGCAGTAAGGAAACCGTTCGGTGGAATGACCATCGACTTTGGTCCAGTCAAGAACGTAACTCTCGGAGAGGTTTACGGCACTGGAAAACTCGCGCCCAGCGAGTGCACGAAGAGATTCTGGGTATTCGTCAAGCGCAAGGGCTTGATGAAGAAGTAAATAGATTTTCGTAAAAAGCCGGCGCGCTTCGCGCGCAAGCGTTGTTTCGCGTCGGCTTTCCCTTTTATTTTTTTTAAACTAATTCTTCAGCGTTTGTTTCTCGCTTTCAGCCACTGCTCTTTGAAGAAAGGCAGCGTTAACGTTGACAAAAGAAACGCCACCGCGGGAATTATGGCGTTCAGCCATGGCTCGGGAACGCGAATCGCCTGGAGATAGAAGCCGACCGCCAAATAAGTGAACGCTACTAGCAGCGCGCGCCTCGTCCAACTCGTTTCCCACGCCTTGTCGTTTTCCACGCGCGCGTTACGCGCTTCGATTGCCGCAACTCGTTTTTCCAGTTTAGTCATGCAAGCGTCACTTTTTTTACTTTTTGGATTTCAGTTCTTCGGCTTGAGGGCTTCGATTCCGGGAAGCGTTTCCCCGCCCAGGAACGCCAGCAATGCGCCGCCGCTCGTGCTGAGGTGGCCGATCTTTTTTTTGTTTACGCCGAACTTGTCGCACGCGTCAAGCGTATTCCCGCCGCCCATCAACGAGAACGCTTTCGACGACTCGATTGCTTTCAAGACGAGGCGCGTGCCGAGTTCGAACGCCGTCTCTTCGTACCGCCCGACGGGGCCCTTGAAGTAAACTGTCTTGGCCGCCTTTATTTCCGAAGCGAATGCCGCGGCGGTCTTGCTTCCGACGTCGAAAATCTTTTCTCCGCCGCCTAATTCTTCCGCGCGGACTTCGACTCGAATGCCGTCCGCGTCGGCGTAAGCGAAATCAGTGGGGATTACTAGTTTGCCCGCTTGCTCGCCGCTCACGAGCTTCTGCATTTCCGGCAGGAGTTTCGAAAAACCTTTCTCATCCAGCCACTCTTTCTTAGCGCCCAACGACTTGCCGTTCGCGATGACGGCTAATTCGCCGATTACGCCGCCCAACAAAACTTTGTCCGCGAGCCCGCTTTCGATGACGTGCTTGAGAATCTTGAAGCAGTCGTCGGGCTTGCCGCCTCCCAAAACGTAAACAACGGGGTGTTCGGGATTCACGGTTGCGCGCTGCAGCGCGGTCAATTCTTTCTCCAGCGAGCGCCCGGCGTAAGAAGGCAACAACGCCGGTAATCCGACTACGCTCGTCTGCGCGCGATGACTCACGCTGAACGCTTCATTCACGAAAGCTTGGCTGACGCTTGCGAGCTTTCGCGCCATCAACGTTTTATCCCAATTTTTTTCCACGCTTTCCTCAGAGTAAAAACGCGTGTTTTCGAGCAACAAAACTTTGCCGCCTTTCGATTTCGCAATCGCGGCGAGCGCGAAAGCGCCGTACAAGTCGCCGACGAACTTGACTTTCTTTTTCACCGCCTTGCTGAGCAGTTCCGCGTGCTTGTCGAGCGACGTGAAATCTTCGTCTCCCGCTCTTCCCTGATGCGCCAAAACCACTACTTTCGCTCCGCGTTTCGCGAGTTCGCGAATCGTCGCCGCGCATTCCGCGTAGCGCGCGCCGAATTGCGGCGCGCCGTCCTTGATTGAAGAATTAATATCGATGCGGACGAGGACTACTTTGTTTTCAGGCGCCTGCAAATCGTCGAGTGAAGCGAAAGTTTTATCCAAAGCAAAACCACCTTTTTTTTCAAGAATTAAATCCAGTTTGGATTACTTCCGCCGCGCTTAAAATCGTTGCGCAGCAACGCTTCCGTTGAACGCCGCACCGAATAAAGCGATTTCCGCGTTTTCCGTTTTTCCTAAAGGGTTTTAAACTTGGTTCGACGAATATAACTCTTCAATTCTCCGATTCAAAACAATTCAAAACAATTGAAAAACAATTTTTTTCGCACCGATAGGTGTTATTCATGGCTGATGATTCCGATAACGCGAAGAACGAAGAAAAATACGGGGAAAAAATACGTCAGGTAACGTCGTTTCTCGACGACTTGATTCGCGACAACAGCGTTCCCCGCAACGTCCGCGCAACTCTCGCTTACGGCAAGGAAAAACTGACGGACCAAAACGAAGAGCTCTGCACGAGAATAAGCGGAGCCGTTTACGCGCTCGACGAAGTCAGCAACGACATCAATATTCCAATGCACGCGCGCACGATGGTTTGGAACATCCTCAGCGAACTCGAAGCGTTGAAGGAACAAGTAATCAGCGGATAAGCAGTCGTCAGCGGCTGAAAACGGTTGAAGCCGAAAACAGCGCAATCCGAATTATTTGAACAACTCCCCTTTTTTTTGGGCGTCTTCCACTCTTTTGAAAATAGTTTCGATTTGAGTCGTAGCGCCGACGTATTCCCCAATTTTTCTTTGAAGATCCGACTGTCGAAAATCTTTT
Source organism: Microcaldota archaeon (assembly GCA_964580705.1). Classification (GTDB taxonomy): domain Archaea; phylum Micrarchaeota; class Micrarchaeia; order Norongarragalinales; family Norongarragalinaceae; genus CAITNU01. The sequence continues at coordinate 4,798 of CAZOKY010000031.1, forward strand.
TTCCGCTTCTTGGGGGCGGGCGCGCTTAAAACCTCGCGCAAATCCATCACCGAGCCCATAGCATTGCAGAAAGCCATAAGCGAGTTACAAGAAAGAGTAGGGCGCTTTTCGCGTTCCCTTTCCCTGTCGTCAAGAGCGCTGACCGCGCCGGAAATGGATTCGGTCGTGTTAATCCCATGAAGCTGTTCAACGCGCGCCTTCAAGGCAGCCCAAGTTTTCCCATCCAAACTTTTTCCCGAGTCGAGGATGCGTTTGACCCTAAAAAGGTGCCTTTTGACTCTTACGGCGGTTTCGTGCGGAGTCAACATGTCGCGCATTCGCTTGCGTCACCGCAGAAAGATTGGTCTCTAATCCTTTTATTACCTCCGAAAAAAATTCGCCCCACCGCAACGGTTATAAATTTTCGTGTGCTCGTTAAGCGTTACTTTAATCGCCGCCTGTTTGAAGGCGGTTGCGCGTCCGACAGCGGCGCGCGTTGGTGTGGGATAGTGAATGAAGACGAAGTCCGAAAACTAGTTCTAGCGGCGGGATTAATTCCCGAGACGGAAGCCTTGAAATGCTTAGCCGAGCGCAGCGACGGCGAAACCGTCGCACGGCGGGCAATCGAGTACGCGCGTTCGCACGGCGAATGGATGCTGACACACAAGCTCGTCGACGAAATCCTTGAATCGCTTGCGACTCAACACAAGGCTGTTGAAGTGCTCCCCGAACTCGCCGCAGGCGGCGGCGCGGCCGGCGCAGGCGCCGCACTCGAGTTCGACGCGCCGGCGAGGCGCATCAAGCCGCTCGTCAGCGTCGAACCTTTTTTGGAGAAGAAAAACGCGGGAAAAGTCGACGATTTCACGGCGTACTTCCGCAACCGCTTCACGCGCGTAAGCGACTTGCTTAAAGGCAGGGTTTCAAACTTATCCAGCGCGACTGTAGCGTCGCTGCGGTCAGCGCCGCAAAACGCTTACTCCGGCGAAGGAAGCGGGGGAGGAAGCGGCAAACGCGAATTAACGCGCGTAATCGGACTGGTGTTCGACAAGAAGGAAACGAAGAACGGGCACTTGTTGTTCGAAATCGAGGATTTAAGCGCTCCCGGAACCCTGAAATGCTTGGCGGCGCGCGACGGCAAGGCGCGCAAGAAAGCGAATTCGTTGTTGCTTGACGAAGTCGTCGCGGTTGACGGGAAAATGAGCCGCGAATTGTTCATCGTTGAAGACGTGGTTTGGCCTGAAACCCCGATTCGAAAACGCCGCCTCATCAACGAAGACGTCAGCATCGCATTCATTTCAGACTTGCACGTGGGGAGCAAGTACTTCATGCAAGAACAATTCCAACGCTTTTTGCGTTTCCTCAACGGCGAAGGCTCGGAAGAGGAACGCAAGCTTGCGGGAACGATAAAGTACATCAGCGTTGCAGGCGATTGTTGCGACGGAATCGGCGTTTACCCGCGCCAAGAAAAACAGTTGGTGACGAAAGACATTTTCATGCAGTACGAAATCTTCGCGGAATACGTGAAGCGCATTCCGCCTTGGATCGAGGTTATAATCGCGCCGGGGAATCACGACGCTGTTCACGCCGCCGAACCTCAGCCTCCGCTGCCGCCCGCGTTCATCAAGGACTTGGCGGAACGGCCGAATGTTCACCTCGTCCCGAATCCCGCGCGGGTAAACGTTCACGGGTTCCGCCTCTTGATTTACCACGGCGCGTCAATGCACGGAATCTTCGCTTCGATTCCCGGCCTCGGAAGCGCGGACAAGAATCCGGAGAACGCGGCTGAGGAAATGCTGCGCTCGCGCCTCTTGAGCCCGATTTACGGGGACGAACCGCGCCTCATCGGCGAGAGGGACGGGCTCATCATAGACGAAGTCCCTGATTTCTTCCATCTCGGCGAGTCGCACAAGACTAGTTGCGCTGATTACCGCGGCACGATGATCATCAACGCGGGAACTTGGCAGGACACGACTGATTACCAGACGAAGCTCGGGCACGCGCCTACGCCTTGCTTAGTGCCGATTTACAATTTCAAGACGGGAAAACTCGCCATCCTCAGTTTCGCTAAGGAGAAGGAAGCTGAAGTCGTGGAAGTAGTTCAAGCCAAACCGTGATTTTAATCGTGATTCGAAAAAGCGTGAATTGAAAAGCGTGAATTGAAATGCCTGTTTGCAGCGAGCGAATGCGGAAATACTTCGACGGAATCAGCGGCGCGACGAACACTGCTTACGCCGTAGCGCAGCAGGCGCGGTCAGAGTGCTTGGACCCTGCGGCGGACGTCGAGATTTTTCTCGCCAGCGACGTCGCCGCCCGCGTGGAAGGACTCGTGGGCCCGCGAGGCGTGGCGCAGCGCATTCGAGAACTGCTTCGCGAGAAAAAGAGGGAGGAAGTTGTTTTCGAGATCGCGCGCGAAATCGTCGAGAAAAAATTCGCTGACGCGACGCTGATGGCGAACGGCATAGAACCAACGCCGGAAGAACTCGTCGAACAAGCAATCCGAACGGGCCTTGCCCTCTATACGGAAGGCGTCGTAAGCGCTCCGATTGAAGGAATCTCGAAAGCGCGCATACGCAAGAATCCCGACGGTTCGCGCTACCTCGCGATTTACTTCGCCGGCCCGATTAGAGGCGCGGGAGGCACGGGGCAAGCGATGACGCTAGTAATAGGCGATTTTTGCAGGCGACTCGTAGGAATCGAGAATTACCGTCCAACGGGAGACGAAACCGACCGCTTCATCGAAGAAGTCAACATGTACTCCATGCGCACTCGCGCCGGGCAGTACACGCCTACTGAAGACGAGGTGCGGCACGTCGTAACGAATTGTCCCGTGTGCATCGACGGCGAACCGACGGAAGATTACGAAATCGCGGTCAAGCGAAATCTGCCGAACGTGGAGACGAACAAAGTGCGGGGCGGCGTGTGCCTCGTCATGGGCGAAGGCGTTTGCTTGAAAGCCGCGAAGATTCTGCAGATTACGAAGCGCGCGAAGCTCGACTGGAATTGGCTGGAAAAGTTAATCAAGGTCGCGAAGAAGAGCGAGGCGCGCGTTGAAATCAAGCCCGTCGAGAAATTCATCGATGAAATCGTTGGCGGGCGCCCCGTTTTTTCGTATCCGATGCGCGACGGCGGGTTTCGCTTGCGTTACGGGCGTTCGCGGTTCATGGGAATCCAGTCGAAAGGCACTCACCCCGCTACGATGACGATTCTCGACGATTTTCCGGCGTTCGGCACGCAGTTGAAGACGGAGCGCCCGGGCAAGGGTTGCATCATCACGCCTTGCAGGGACGTGGACGGCCCCGTTGTTTTGCTCAACGACGGCAGTTTGCTTCGCGTCGAGTCGGTCGAGGAAGCTCTCGCGGTTCGGCCGCACGTCAAGGAAATAATTTTCTTGGGCGACCTCCTGGTCGCCGTCGGCGATTTCATTCAAAGCAACCACCCGCTCGTGCCCAGCGCTTGGTGCGAGGAGTGGCTTGCGGCGGAACTCGAAGCGAAAGGCGTGAAGGGCGCGACGAAGGACGCGACGAAAGACGTTTCCAAAACGCGGCAGGAACTCAAAAAAATTTCTTTCAAGGAAGCGCGGGAACTCTGCGCAAAGCACGGCGTCGCCCTCGCGCCGCGTTACACGTTTCACTGGCACGACTTGACTGTCGCGGAACTAAACGCGCTCGCTTCGTGGTTGTGCGAAGCGAAACTGGAGTACGAGTGGTTCGACTTCAAGAAAGCGCGGATTCCGTTAAGCTCGTTGGGCGTTCAGACGCCTGAAGCGCGCGCCGCCAAACGCTCGCTCGAATTTTTGTGCGTTCCCCACCGCGTGGAAAACGACGAAGTCGTAATCGAACGCGATTGGGCGCTGGCGTTGTTCGAAACGCTTTCACTCATCGAAGGAAAACGAGCCGACAAAACCAAGTTCGACGCCGTGCTCGCCGAGTTCCGAGAGAAAAACGAAAGCGCTAACGCAATCGCGAGCGAAAAAAGCGAGAAATTCGATAAAACCGATAAAACGGACGAACGCAACGCTTTAGAGTTAGTCAAGCTGTTGGCTCCGTTCGAAGTCCGCGCTAAAGCTCCTCTTTACGTTGGAACGAGCATGGGGCGCCCCGAGAAAAGCCGGGAAAGACAAATGAAGCCGCCCGTAAACGTGCTATACCCAATCGCGCAACACGGAGGAAAAACGCGGGACATCGCGCGCGCCGTGAGCGATTTAAAACGCGACAACAAGACTCTAATCGACGTTGAAACCGCCGTCCGCGCCTGCACCGAGTGCGGCAAACGCGCTCGAGGCGCGAAGTGCGAGTGCGGCGGCGCGACTCGCGAAGCGCGCGCTTGCTCGTCGTGCGGAAAAACTTTCGCGGTGGAAAGCAAGGAAGCGAAGGCGCAGCGTTGCGGTTGCGGCGGACGACTCGAAGCGTTCGAGAAGCGCGGCGTGAACGTCGTCAAGGAATTCGAGGACGCGGAACGCCGCGCGCAATTCAAGCCCCGCCAATTGAAAGGAGTAATCGGACTCATCTCGCTCGACAAGACGGCGGAACCGTTGGAGAAGGGGATTTTGCGCGCGAAACACGATTTAAGCGTTTTTCGGGACGGCACCATTCGCGTGGACGCAACGGAAATCCCGGTCACGCACTTCGTTCCAGCGGAAATCGGTTTGACGGTCGAGAAAGTGAAAGACCTCGGTTACGAGAAGGATTGGAAAGGCGCGCCGATCGAGAACGCCGAACAAACGCTCGAGTTGCTTCCGCAAGACGTAATCCTATCGAAAAACGCGGGGGATTACTTTACGCGCGTTGCCGCGTTCGTCGACGACTTGCTCATCTACTTTTACGGCTTGCAGCCGTTCTACAAAGCGCAGCGAAGGGAAGATTTAATCGGCGCACTCGGAATCTGTCTCGCGCCTCACACGAGCGCGGGCATCGTAACGCGAATAATCGGGTTCAACGACGTGCACGGGTTGCAGGCGCACCCGTACATTCACTGCGCTTGCCGCCGCAACGCGGACGGAGACGAGCTCGGCATAATGCTTTTCCTTGATGCGACCCTGAATTTCTCGCGGCATTACTTGCCGGCGACGCGCGGGGGGCAAATGGATGCGTGCCTTGTTTTGACGACGGTTCTCGAGCCTAAGGAAGTCGATAACGAGGTTCACCGCCTTGAAGCTTGCAGCGCGTACCCGTTGTCGTTTTACGAGGCTACGCTGCGTTTCGCGAGCCCGGGAGAAGTCGTCAAAGACATTGACCTAATTGAAAACCGTCTTGGAAAGCCGTCGCAGTATGAAGGAATGGGTTTCACGCACGAAGCCCGCATCGAAGGCCCCACGCGGAGCCGTTACGTGTTGTTCAAGAACATGCGGCAGAAGGTGGACGACGAACTCGCCCTCATGACAAAAATCCGGGCAGTAGACGCAAGCAACGCTTGCGAACGACTCGTTCTAAACCACTTCTTCCCCGACTTGTATGGCAACCTCCGTAAGTTCTCGCGGCAACGCTTCAGGTGCGTCAAATGCAACGCGAAGTACCGCCGCCCGCCCCTCAGCGGTAAATGCACGAAGCCGAACTGCGGAGACAAATTACTCCTCACCATCAGTAAAGGCAGTATTGAGAAATACTTGCAGTTGAGCATGGACCTCGCGGAGAAATACAATCTGCCGGTTTACCTGAAGCAGCGCCTCATGTTGCTGGAGAAGGAGATTGACGAGATGTTCGAGGACGAAGACAAAAAACAGTTCTCGCTAGCGAATTACTTGTGAAAAAATAAGGCGAAAAATAAAGCGGATTCATTTCAGCGGGTAGTTCGGCGCTTCGTCGGTGACGAGGACGTCGTGAGGATGCGCGGCGGCAAGCCCCGCGCTCGTGATTTCAATGAACTTGGTGCGTTTCCGGAATTCGTCGAGCGTAGCGCAACCGCAGTAACCCATCGACGACTTGATTCCGCCGACGAGTTGGTAAACCACTTCCCGCACCGAGCCGCGGTAAGGCACCATCGCTTCAACGCCTTCAGGCACGAGTTTCTCGCGTTCAGCCACGTGCCCCTGAAAATAACGTTCTTTCGAACCCTTCAACATCGCTCCAACGCTGCCCATGCCGCGGTAAGATTTGTATTTGCGTCCGCCGACGAACACGACGCGCGTAGGCGTCTCGTCCGTGCCCGCGAAAAGCGAACCCAACATTATCGCGCGCGCTCCCGCGGCAAATGCTTTCGCGGCGTCCCCGCTGTAGCGTATTCCGCCGTCCGCGATTACGCCTACTCCGTGCTTGTCGCCTTCCTCAGCGCATTGGAGAACCGCGGAAAATTGCGGATAGCCGACGCCGCTGACGATGTTGGTAGTGCAAATGCTTCCCGGCCCGATTCCGACTTTAACGCAGTCCGCACCCGCAGCCGCCAAGTCGGCTACTGCTTCGCGCGTCGCGACGTTGCCTGCGATTATCGCCGCCGCAGCGCCGAATTCTTTTTTGAAGCGGCGGACGGTTTCAACGACGTTGTGCGAGTGTCCGTGAGCCGTGTCGACGACGAGCGCGTCGACTCCCGCCGCAATGAGCGCGGCGGCGCGTTCGTTGTCGAAAACGCCTACAGCCGCACCGACGAGCAGCCTGCCGTCCGTGTCTTTCGAGGCGTTCACGTGCATTTGCCGCTTCTCGATGTCGCGGAAAGTTATCAAGCCTACTAGTTTTCCTTTCTTGTCGACGAGCGGGAGTTTTTCGCAGCGGTGTTCGTGCATCAAGCGCTTT
>CAZOKY010000032.1:0-4264 GCA_964580705.1 Microcaldota archaeon
TTGTTCGTTAAGCCCTGCTTTCGCACCTGCGACCCATTTTGTTAAGATCACAGTCAGGCCAGCATTTGTCTTTAACCCTCTACTCCGCGTTCCTGACACGGATGAGCTGACCTTTGGACGCCTTTGTTTTTTTATCGAAGGCGTGCCGCTTGCTGGCCCCAAGAATTCTATAAAAAAATAAAATGCGAACACCGGAAGGCAACCTCCGAAAAACAGTTGAATCACGCTGCATTAATCAAAAATATGAATACGGAAAAAGCGATGATAATCGCCCTCCTGCTTTCAGACGGCTCAGTCTACTTCGACAAGAGCAAAAAAACTTATTGCCTGCAATTCACGAACAAAGTCGCCGCATTGCGCGAACGCTTTTGCGGCTTAATGAAACGCGAATTCGGCTTGACTAACTTTCACGTCAACAAATGCAAGAACGCCGAGTCCGCGCGCTTCTTCTCCAAGAAGATAGCGCTCGAACTCTTCGAATACACGCCGTCCTTCCGAACGCTTAGGTTCGCGGACGGAAGTTATCCTCCGGCAGTGATTCCGAATGAGGTTCTTGAAAGCGTCGATTTAGCCAAGCCTTTCCTGCAAGCTTACGTTTCCTGCGACGGATGCGTCGTCGCGAACAAGAAGAGCGGGCAATACAGAGTCGAAGTCGCCTGCTATCACCCAGTGATTCGCAGCCAACTCGTCAAGCTCTTTGAATTGCTCGGCTTCAACGCGTTCGCGACTGAAAAGCGCGTCATTCTTCGCGGTAAAAGCGAAGTCAAACGCTTTGTCGACGACGTAGGCTTCTTGCCTGAAAGCACTGTATGCAACGAAACTTCACCATTTTACGGTGTCGCCAAAAACAGTGTTCTTGAAAATGAATTCTTGGGACTCCCAGCCAAACCGCCCACCTGCAGCTGTCCCCCTCTCGGGGTGAGAAGCGCAGTCACAAAATAGCAGTGTCACACTTTCGCCTATCGCATTCCCAAGAGAATGCGCGTAACGGCTCCTGCTTACGCTTTGAATTCGCAACCGTGTTCCAACAACAGGCTGCGGTTAAGCTCCACGGGGTCTTCGTTTCCCTCTAGAAGTCCTCGGCATGTTCACCGAGTAGTAGGTTCACCAGGTCTAAAGCAGGGACAGCGGGACACTCGTTACGCCATTCATGCAAGCCGCCAATTAAGCGGCGAGGTATTACGCTCACGTTGTTACTCGTTCACGCGCTGGATTGCGCGCAAGCGGCGACGACCGTTTCCGCCGTCGTCCGTACATCGCTGCACGGGTCGGACTGTATCTTAAGCGCGCGTCGCGCTTCCCAGCGTACAGTCTCTGAGGATTCCAGATACTTTATGGACGGTTTACGATTCATGACGGAAATTATTTGCGCTATATGGTCAAGCCCTTCCTTCGTCAAGTGCCGTTTCAACCCAATCATCGAAATTATTTCGGCAAACAACTCAAAGTTTTTACGCTTTGAAGTCTGCAGAGGATGCGCCCGAAAAAATTGAATCAAACGAATCAAATTCTTCAAGCCCCTCACTCGAAACTCTTTCCGGTCACCGTGATTCACCGTAACTTTTCCGAACCCGAAATAATTCCGGATGCGGTAAAGCACTTGTTCGTCACGCTTGTGTTGAACGACACGAAACTCTGGAAGCACTGACCAGCCCAAAGTCATTTTCTCGAGGCGGTTAATAGCCACGTGAAAACAACCTTCTCCGTCGACGAAACCAACAATCCACTCTGCATCCAGCCTTTCCTGCTGATTGCCTGCACTCGACACATTGTCACCCATCAGATTACGATTCCGAAGAACTTACGTTTTTCGGAGGTTCGCTTCCGGTGAGTAGCGCGAGATACACAGGTTTTCCAGCATATAGCTAGGTTTGGTTAAGGCAACATTACTTACCTTAAGAGAGTCAGAGTTACTCCCGCTCTTTAACGGTCCTTCGCCAGGTTGAAACCCGGGTTCAGATACCGTCAGTGAGCAGGCGTCAGCTTCCGTACACAACCTTTCGATTTCGCGGAAACTTGTGTTTTTGGTAAACAGTCGATGTCCCCTTGTTTACAGTCCCACCGCCGCCTTGAAAAAACTCGGACGCTATCAACCACATCACAAAGAAAAAATTCCAAAATTTTTTCGTCAGGGGTTGTTCAATCTTCCTCACAGTTATTTTTCGGCTTCAATGGAATTACTGCGACCTACTAACCCCCTTTTGATGTAATCTGAAGAGGAAAGTAGGCATCCCTTATTCCGAAGTTACGGGACTATTTTGCCGAATTCCCTTGCCTTAGTTCTCCTGCCACGCCTCGGCTTGCTCTGCCAGGGCCACCTGTACTGGTTCTCGGTACGGTCGCACGAAATAAAACGCGCGTTCTTTTCACGGGCTGTAGGACTCGCTCCAACCTCCTTGCGAAGGCTATTCCGGACTTGACGAACTGCTCCTCTCAACGAGACTTCGTTCGCACGGTTCCGTTAAATCGATTGTAACGACTGGAGTTATCCTCTAGCGTCGAGCGCGCGCATTGCGTTGCCGCGTTCATTCGCACGGTACGCGATTATTAACGCGTTTCCCTTTCCGCATCGCGGTTGCGCTTAGCGTTAGGACCGACTTACTCTTGGTCGACTAGCGTTGCCAAGAAACCCTTGCCCTTCCGGCGTCCAGGATTCTCGCCTGGAATAGATGCTACTAGTACCAAGATCTTCGTTGCGACTCGCTCCACCGGAGCTCACGCCCCGGCTTCGACGCGAACCGCACGTCCTCCTACTCAATCGCGCCTCAACGAGGCGCGTGATGCAGTGTCGGCAAACTGCTTTAGTCCCGACCGTCTTCGGTGCTTCAATCCTTGACGGGTCCGCTGTTACGCGTTGTTTAAAGGATGGCAGCTTCTGTTCCTACCTCCCCGCTGTCTAAGAACTAAAACGCCTCAAGTTAACACTTAGCAATTGTTTAGGGGCCTTAACTGCATTAGGGGTCGTTCCCCTCTCGGGTACCGCGCTTACCTCGGCACCCCAACTCCAGCCGTCTACGACTGAGTAAGCTTCGGAGTTTGACTCAAGAGCGAAGCCTTCCGGCCCCATTCTCCCGAATCAGTATCTCTACCTTACTCCCGCCTCGGACTGGGCTGTACTTAGATACACTTCGGAGGAAACCCGATATTACCAAGCTCGAATGAACTTTCATCCCTAGGCGCAGGTCACCCAAGCAGATAGACTAGCACTGGTTGCGGGCCTCCACCCCCCTGTAGGAGGGCTTCACCCTGCCCGCGTCTAGATCGCTTCGGATTCGGGTCTCAAACTAGTGACTCGCCGCCGGTTAAGACGGCAACCCTCGCCGCTTGCGCGGTTGCGGTTTAACGCTTTCGCTTCGCTTGCGCACGCCACTCGCTTGAACTCCTTGGTTCTTGCTTCAAGAAGTATGACGCCACGATAGTCTACGCGGCTTGCGCCGCGCTTCACTCCTTTCTCGCGCGCGTCTTATTGTAACCACTCAATTTCAGGCACTTTTAACTCCCGGTTACGGGTGCTTTTCAGTTTTCGTTCACACTACTAAATGCGCTATCGGTCTCGAATTATGTTTAGAATTACGGGTTAGTACCCGCGTTTTCGCGCTGCCAAACCAGGCAACACTACTCTGGAACTCGCTACACGCGCCGACGCTTGCGCTTACAGGACTATCACCTTCTACGGTGCACCTTTCCAGGCGACTTCGGCTTGACGCGGCGTGTTAAAAAGCGGTCCGAACACCACATGCGTCCCCGCCTTGCGGCGAGGCATTCGGTTTGTTCTTCTCCGCGTTCGTTCGCACTACTGACGGAATACCGGTTGGTTTCTTTTCCTCCCCTTACTAAGATATTTCAATTCAGAGGGTGCTCGCTTCTTTCGAAGCTATTCGGGAATCCCGGGTTCAAAGCCTGCGTGCGGCTACCCCGGGCTTTTCGCAACTTGCTACGCCCTTCATCGTTATTCGAGCCAAACCATCCACTGAGTGGTAGTAGCAACTACTCTCTACGATTTCTATTATTCAGCAAACATGCTTTTGCTTCCAATTTTCTTTTACTTCCACACGGCTTCATGAAAACGAAATCCAGTAAAGGATTTCTTTTTTATCCGCCTTTCCATTTCCAGACGCCTTCAGCCACGAAGGAAACTTCTTCCGGAAACTTCATTTGTATTCCACAACAAAGCGATGAAACTTCGCTGCAGTTTTTTTCTTTTTTTCTTTTTTTCTTATTCGTTTTTTGCGAATGGACCCGGCGGGATTTTCCAAACCCCCGC
>CAZOKY010000032.1:4364-11148 GCA_964580705.1 Microcaldota archaeon
TTGGATGGCTTGACGGGCGGTGTGTGCAAAGAGCGGGGACATATTCACCGCGCGAGTTCACTCCCAACAAAATAAATAAAAAATAATTTTGTTGAAATTGATGACGCGCGATTACTAGGGATTCCAACTTCATGCGGACGAGTTTCAGCCCGCAATCTGGACTGGGATTGGGTTTAGGCGATTGACTCCGCCTTTCGGCGTTGTGACGCATTGTCCCAACCTTTGTATGCCACGTGTGGCCCAGGAGATTCAGGCCATACTGACGTCGCTGACGCGACTTGGTCCTAAAAAAATGAGTTAAACTGCTTCAAGTCAAGAATTACTTTATCGAAAGGCCCTTGCAATTCCTCGAAATCAGAAGGCTGCAACGGAAGCCTCGCCTGAATGAACGCGAATATCCTCGCGTTTTTCACTGCGAACTTCAGTTTGTAGCCTTGGTAAGCCAACTCCCGAATTTTCTTTGTTTGCTGTCGTCGATTAAACGTTTCAAGCCGTTTGCATTCGATTACTGTAAACGGTTTTGAAACCACGATGTCAGCAATAATTTTTTCGGAAAGCGGCTTATTGATTTCTACACGTAATCCGCGCTTCCTCAGAAGACCCGCAAGGTGTTGTTCTTGCGTGGTGCTTCTCAAGCGCATAGACGCTGCCGCGCCTTTCTGCCTCGCCTTAGACGCTAAAACTGATAACGAGTTTGCCTTGAACCAACCTCTAGAGTTCGCCGAAAAAATTTTAAAGTTTTTCCGAATCCGAGGAACCGAAATCGCTTTTTCTGCGACCGAAAGAAACCTTTCGGCCGTAGGCAATTTCATTCTCCGAATTTTTCCGCTCTCGTACTTGTACAAATTCTTGTTAAGTCCGAGTCGGTTTTCGAACTCCGGTTGAGACAAACCGGTGTTTAAGCGCAGCAAAAGCAAAAAACGCGGGTTATTGCAAAGGATTTCTGCAGTAATTCTCTTGAAGCCGTCACTCACTCTATCTAATTCCGTAACTAGTTGCTCCAGCATTTCCTCAGTCATAACCGTTTCGGGCATGAAAGAGAATACGGAGCAGCTATTTATAAATAATACGGACCTAGGCGCATCTCTAGCGTCGCCCCTTCCTTCCTCCTACTTAAACGCAGGCAGTTTCCACAGAGTGCTCCCCGGATTGCTCCAGAGGTCGCAACAGTGGACAGGGATCTCGTTCGTTGCAAGACTTAACTTGACACCTCACGGCACGAACTGACGCTGGCCATGCAACACTTCTCGGCTTGTCTGCTAAAGTCTTCAGCTTGAGCTTCATCCTGCCGTCGCTCCTGGTGAGTTTCCCGGCGTTGAGTCCAATTGAACCGCAGCATCCACCCCTTGTGGTGCTCTCCCGCCAATTCCTTTAAGTTTCATTCTTGCGAACGTACTCCCCAAGCGGCAGACTAAACGGTTTCCCTACGGCACTGCAACCAATCGAATTGGCTGCAACGCCAAGTCTGCATCATTTACTGCTAGGACTACCGGGGTATCTAATCCCGTTTGCTCCCCTAGCCTTCGTCCCTCACCGTCAGACGTGTTTTAGCCAAGCGCTTTCGCCACTGGTAGTCCGTTAAGGATTAAAGCATTTTACCGCTCCCCCTAACGTACTCTTGGCTTCCCCCACTCTCGAGCCCCGTAGTATTTCCCGCACGCCTCTCTGTTAAGTAGAGAGATTTGACGGGAAACTTGCGAAGCCGGCTACGGGCGCTTTAAGCTCAATATTCGCGGACACCACTCGTGCCACCTGTATTACCGCGGCGGCTGGCACAGGATTTGCCCAGACCCTTATTCCACTAGTGATTAAGGCTAATGAAAAGCTAGCCGTTAGGCTAGCACTCGGACTACCCCCGTCACGCTTTCGCGCATTGCGGAAGTTTCTCGCCTGCTGCACCCCGTAGGGCTCGGGCCCTTGTCTCAGTGCCCGTCTGGGGGCTCCTACTCCCATAGCCCCTACTGATTATCGCCTTGGTGAGCCATTACCTCGCCAACTAGCTAATCAGCCGCAGTCCCATCCCAAAGCAAAATTCCCTGCAATTTAGGAACTCGTATCAGTCAAGAGTCGTTCCAGACTTCTTGGCTTACCGGGAATTATCCTCAGTTTCCCGAGGTTATGCCCGTCTTTGGGGTAGGTTGACTACGTGTTACTCAGCCGTACGCCGGGACTCACAAGCGTGGTCCCTAGACTTGCATGGCTTAATAGCAATCCGATAGCGGTGCCCTCCAGCAGGATCAACTGGTGTCGTTCCATGCTGCGAGCTGACGAAACGCATTCGAAAACGCGCCTCGTTTTTATCGCGCTGTATTATTATGGACGTTTATCGTTCGCATTCGGTTAACGAAACTTTTTTTTCTTTGCGAAAAGATTTCCATTACCATAGCTGCTTATTCGAAACCTGCGTCGCAAGCGAATGAGCCGAACGAAACTCCTTTTCAGGTAGTCCGCCCTTGGTCTTGGTTCGCTGCCCATGCTCGCCACAGTCGGAAAAAAAGCGTGGTTTCGCACCGCCGTCACCGACCGCATAGACAAAGACGCCTAAGTCTGGAAAGACTGAAGCGACTGCGACTAATGGGTCTACAGCTTGAAACTCGCCGGGAACTGTAGCATTAGAAAAGCAACATCCGCAACGTGTGATCGATGCGAACGGCTTTGTAATTTCAACGCCGCACGTTTATAAACCTATCCCGTTCCATTTAAAAACGCTTGAAACCGCTTGAAAAGCCGGGAAAACGCCTTTTTTTGCCTAACGGAGCACGCAAACGCCTGCGATTCACTGTTTTGAAAACATTCGCGTTAACGCCGCGCAACGAACGCGAATTCGCGTGTTTTCGTTTAAAAACAATTATTAATTGAAACGCGAAAGAAACCGAAAAAGCGTAAGCGTTTTTAATCGAGGCGGCGTGCTTTTCCACCGTGAAAAACGATTCGAAGCAAGACCCGAAACTCGATTTCAATTCTCTCGCCGCGAAAGCGAGCGGCGCCGCAACCGATTTCGTTCGCGGCTTCGCCGCGCTCGTAAAACGCAACCCTAAAACCGCCGCAGTCGTCGTCGCGGTCCTGCTTTTCGCCGTCTGCATCAACCTCGTCGCGGACGCTGGAATGCGGGACATGACGAAGCAAAAGCAGGCGGCGCAGGAAAAACAGTTTCAAGCCGCGTTGAAGGAATCGCAATTGAAGCGCGTTGAAGACGCGCAACGACAAAAAATCGAGGTTGACGCGCAACGCAAAGCGGAACTGCAAAGCGAGTTTAAGCGGTTCGCCAGCGCTCTCGCGTACGACTTCAGCAACTTGAACGCGACGGGCGCCGAGTACGGCGGCGACGCGCTCAACGAATACAACTTCGCGAGAAAGCTCGCGGCGATAAAGAAAATGATTTTGATTATCAACGAGTACAAAACGCATTTGGACGGCTTCGAGCAATTCATTCACGAAAACTTTGCCGAACTCAAGAGGCTCGGCGTAATAAAGCAGGACGCAACTGAAGAAAGCTTGAAGCAGGAAAACGAGAAAACCAAGGCGAAACTCAAGGAAATACTGACTGGAGGAAAAGAAGAACTCGAGAAATTCGTTGGCGTCAGCCCCACGCGGCGGGCGGCCGCAAGCGAAGTATTGCAGCTCGCGAGCGACTCCATCGCTTCTTTCGAAGCTGGCGAAGCGAATCCGGCGGCGGCTACGGCTGCAAACACAGGATAGGTAATTGGAAATGAAGTTTTGTTCGAATTGCGGAAAGAAACTCGCGCAAACAACGTCGAAGTACTGCCCGCGGTGCGGCAGCGTGTTGAAGGACGAGGCGGAGAAAACGGAGAAGACGGAGAAAGCTCGGGAGTTGGCGCGGGAATACGTGGATAAGGCGAGGTACGCTGAAAAAAATAGGAAGCCGGCGCAACCGGCGTCGACTGCATCGCCTTCAGTACCCGCATCGCCTTCGGCGCGTTCCTCGCCTTCCCGTTCGCTAAAGGAAACGATCGCGCTCGCCGCGCTCGCGCTCGCGTTAATCGTCGCGTTCGTCTTCATCGCGTTTTACTTGCCGGGCGCGCATTGGGAACGAGTCAACGCCGTCGGCGCGCAGTACTACGAATACCTCGCGATTTTCAACGGCGACGAAAGCGAGTTGAACGCTTTGAGCAACGGTTACACGGGGTTGCCGCTCGACAATTCTACTCTCGACCGCAAGGTCGCGTTCGCGAGCGCTTACGCGTTGAACGCGAAGCACGCGTTAACGAGTTGGAATTACTTCGACGCATTCCTCTCTCAAAACGAGGGGCTGTTACGGGATTACAACGTTGACGCGGCAGCCGCTAAAAATAAAATAAACGCGGCTCAAACCGAAGTCGAAAAGCAAGCGCGGTTGATGCGTTCGGAATTAAAAGAGTTCGCCGGCGCCAACGTCGACGCCGACGCTTCGGCGGCAGTCGAAGGCGTTTTGAATTCGCTCGAAGAAGTCGGCCCCGTTGCTAAAGGTGTAAATTGAAAGTGAACAAAAAAAATCCGAAAGATTTCAACGCGCTTTCGACGCGCTTCCTGTTATTCGTGTTAGCAGCCGCTTCCTTGCTTCTGGCTTTAGCTCCGCCGTTCGCCGCGGCGCAAGAACAAGAACTCGAGTACCGCCAGCAATGGATTCAATGGTACTTTCTTCCCGGCAACAGCGTCGGCGAGTGTTACGCCAACTGCGTCGGCGCGTGCATGCCAGTCTGCGGCGCGACGGCAACAGCAATGCAAGCGGTGACGAGCAATTGCGGCGGCATGTGCCCGTCGAGTTGCGCCGCCGAATGCCCGAGTTTTTTCACTGCCGCGCCTATTCAGGCGGATGACGGCTTGCAGATTCCGCAGACGCCGGAAGGCTGGAACCCGCACGAGCCTTACGACGCGTCAAGCTCGTCAACCGCGCCGTGTTATCCCGGGCAACGCTACTGCGCCGGCATAGTCGGCGAAACCAGCTCGAGCGCGTCGTCAATAGAAGGCGGAGGGCAATCAATCGAAGGAACCGGAATAACCGGCGGCGGAGCAACTCAAGACTGCGGAGGCGTTTCGTACTGCGGAGGAGCCGGCGTTAACGCCGAACAACCTGTTTGCCCCGCGTTCGCGCCCGACGGGCACCCCGTGCGTTGGGACAGTATAATGGGTTGTTACGACGTTAACTGGAAGGAAGACTACTGCGGCCGAGGCCGCTCGTGCAATTTGAATTCTCCTTGCACGGCGTTGCAAGGCTGTTTGTGGAACGGCGCAGCCTGCGTGCCGTGCAACGCGCCCGCCTGCGTTTACTCTTGCCCCGCAACGCCGGGCGCGCTAGGCGGCGCGGGTGGAGGAGCGCAAGGCGGTGCGGGCAACGCGAACGCGCAGCAACAGCAAGCGCCCGCGCAGACAATTGTAAGACAAACCCAGATTCCCGCTCCAGTTTCCCAGCCGCCGATTGCCACGCCGGCAAGCGGGCAAGCAACGACTAGGCCGACGGCGCAACCGACGTTGATTCCGACTCCGCCTTTCCAGTGCGGAGTTTACGCTTCGTGCGGGAGTTGCGTGAAAGCGCCGAAAGGAACAGACGGCAACGCCCAGTGCGGTTGGAGCGAGTTCGTAAGCGCTTGCTTGGACGGCGGCGCGTGGAAAACGGTTAACGCCACGGGCTTGAAGGCGGGTTGGATTGAGGAAGAAAAGAATTGCCCGAAAGAAGAAGGCAAAAATCGTTACTGCTTCGAGTACGCGGATTGTTTTTCGTGCGCCGGCTACGCGGGCGTGAAACGCCATTGCCAGTGGTCCGTCAAGGAAGGCGCTTGCTTGCCTTACAACCCGCTCGGTAAATTCAGAACCGGCACCGCGCCTCAAGGAAATGACGTGATTCTTCCCGCGTTGTGCCCGAGCCACGACTGCGCGCAGTATTCCGATTGTTTCGCGTGCCAGGAAAACGCGGCGTGCTTGTGGAACTTCAACGGCAACAAGTGCGCCGGCTTCAAAGGCCAGAACGAAGGCGAAACGCTTTACTTGATGGTCGGCAACTGCGGAACTAAAACCGAAGCCGCGGGCGCTTCGCCGACGCCGACTCCAACGCCGGTCGCGTGCCCAAAGAACTGCGAGTGCAATTCGCAAGCGCGCGTGTTGAAGTGCGGCGGCACAGTTGTCAAGGACGTTGGTTTCGTGCACGCGAACCGCGCCTCGGCGAACGCGGCTGCAATCACAGGAATGGATTACGTTGACGGAATCGTGTTCAACCAACCGGCGGGAGCGAGCGGCGCGAACGGAAATGCAAACGCTGTTTTCGTCGTGAACGGCCACAGGAGCGGCACGCTGCTCTTTCTCATTCCAATTAACGTCGACTACGCCGCGACAGTTAACGCGCAGACTGGCGCAGTCGAGAAAATCGACTCGCCTTGGTGGGCGTTCCTCGCAGGTTGAATGTGGCTGAACGCCGTTTAAGCATAGCAAGTCGTTTTCGCTTCTGTTTTAAATTAAAGCGTCATTAACTCTAGAGAGTGGTGATGGTTCTTGAAAGAATACCAGGGAGTCGTTTCAATCGAAAAAGCCCTCGCGCTTAAAGACGGGGCTGACGCTACTGTGCGCGGGTGGATTTACCGCACTCGCTCGAGCGGAGGAATGGTTTTCGCTACCGTGCGCGACGCGACGGGAATCGTGCAAGTCACGGTGAAGAAAGGCAACGTCAGTGAAGCGCAGTTCGCCGACGCGACGAAAGCGTTAATCGAATCCAGCGTCGTCGTCGAAGGCAAGGTACGCGAGGACAAGCTCGCGTCTTGCGGAAAATATATCCCTGTCACCGCGTTCAAGGACG
>CAZOKY010000033.1:0-10658 GCA_964580705.1 Microcaldota archaeon
CGCGCTCCGCCTTGCATTTCCGTGACTACGCCCACGATTTCGCCTTCGCGCGGCCTTCTAATGCGCGATTCGTCGATTGGTCCTGGCGGACCGTGCGGGCGCCGTCGTTGAAAGTAAAACAAAAACATTTTTCTTGAAACACGCCTTTAAGTTTTAAAACGGTTTGAAACGATTTGAAACAGTTTGAAACGCTTTACTCGCCGTTGGTTTATTAATCGTCACCGCACGGGTTTGCGCGCGCCGCAAGCCTCGCACACGAGCGTTCTAATGCCTTGCAGCGTTTCAACGTGCGTGTCGGGTTTGCCGCATTCCTTGCACAAGACGCCGCTTTGAATGTAATACTCGAGTTTTTCGTTGACTTGCCGGCCGTTCAAGCGCGCGTTCAACGCGAGGCGCGCGCCGCCTGCCTCGAGCGCGCCTTTCGCCGCGAGCTCTTTAAACAGGTATTTCGCGAGTTCTTCCGGCTTGCGCCGCAAGCTGCCGCAGATTTCGCCGAAGTTGCGTATCGTCGTCTTATTGCCTTCAAAAAAAAGTTCGGCTACCGGCGCTTCGAAGCGTTCGCCCGTTCCCGTGCGTTCGGGAATCGCTTTGTACAACTTGTCGAGCAACGCGTCGTAATCCGCGTTCGACTGTTTTTTTCCTTCCTTAGCTTCGCCTTTTTCTTTCACTTCGGTTTTTTCCGTTTTTTCAGCCAATTTTTTCACCGTTTAACGAATTCAACGAATGTAGGAGAGTGATTCGCGCTTGATGGGTTCCGGCGCAGCCGGGGCGCCCGTTTTCGCGGGTTGCCCTTGCGCGGCTTGCGATTGTTCCTCGAATTTACGCAGCATTTTCTCGGCGCGCTTCGCCCGCTTTTCTAAATCGTGAGTGTCGAATTTTTCTCCGAACCACTTTCCGAGGAATTCGACGAGCGCCTTCGCGCCGTGCGGGTCAATCATCGTTCCCGGCGTTTCAACGAGGAGGCACGCCCCTTCGAGGCCGTAAACTCGCGCGATTGCCGGAACGAGCCCCGCCATTCCGACTATGGGGACGACGCCTGCAGTCGGTTTCGCGTCCAAGCGCTTGAATTCCGAGTGCAACGCTTCGCTTGTCGCAGCGCAGTAAACGTTCGGTTTTTCGCCCGCGTTAGCAGGGTTTCTTTGCACGGCGTAGCCCGCCATCGCGATGACGCGCGTCACGCCGAGCCTGCGGGCAAAGGAAAGTATTTTCGCCGCGACTTCGTATTGGCCTTCGACGGTCAGCGGCTGCAAGTCGCCTCGAAGGAAGACGACGTCGCGTTTCTTCAAGCTTTTTTCGTAGAAGCGCATCGTGAAAGCGCGGAGTTTGCCGCTTTTGAGGGCGAGCACTTGGTTCGGAAAATGCGGGGAGTAAAGGCGGGCGAAGCGCCGTGCGTGCGTCGCGCGAGCGAGGTGGTCGACAGCCATTTTGGATACAAGCCCGATTCCAGGCAAGCCGATTACGAGCACTGCGTTTTCGAAACGCGGCGTTGCGCCGCTGGACGTAATGACGGATGAAGTGAAATCGACTTTCCTCATTTTTTTCATTTTATTTTTTTCCATCGTTTTATTCATCTTATCCGCCGCTTTATTTGTTTTCTGTTTTCGTGCGCCGGTTTGCGAGCGTTTAACCATATTTTTCCTTCCTCCTGTATGAAGCGTACTTATCGACCGGCGAATACTTCGGCGGGTGCGCCGCGCGCGTTTCCCCGCCGCACGTGGCGTCCGCGCATTTTTCTTTCGAGTCGTTCATCGTGTAACGCCCGCACTTGGCGCACTTCTTCAAAGATTTCATAAAACAATCGTCACTCTTTTTCTTTCTTTTCTAGCGAGAATTCGGCGCCTTGCTGTTTCGCAGCCGCTTCGCCGATTGCGTCGGCTTTCTGAAGGAATTTGTCCGCTATTTTGTAGTCCGGCGCGTCCACGTCGAAATAATACTCTGGAGCGCTGACGTAGTGAATCTTCGTTTTGATGCCTTCGGCTTTCGTCGCCGCGATTTTTTCGAGGACTGCTTTCACGCGTTTGACTCCGTCGCCGGCAATGCTTTTTACGGTGAGAACGGCGCGGAGTTCCGCGCGTTTCGGTTTTATTTCGACGCTGGCGGTTTCTTTCAGCGAGGCAAGCCACGTTTTCGGTATCGCGGTTTTCGGTTCTTCGCCTGCCGCCAACGCCTCAAAAAGCGCCCAGAACGAGCCGTACTCGCGCATCAGCGGCGCGCCGGCTTCCATCATGGCGGCTTGCATGGTTTTTCCGAGTTTCGCCGCAGTGCGCTCGAACAGTTTTCGCGCTCTTTTTTCGCTTTGAAACGCTTCGAGCTTGCGTTTCTTTTCTCCTTCGCTGATGCGTTTTATTGAGACGTCGACTTGGTGTTTCGCGACGTCGATGAACACGGTTTTTACTACGACTTTCTGCCCTTCCTTTAAATGCTCGCGGATATTACGCACCCAGCCGTTGCTGACTTCGCTGATGTGCACGAACGCTTCGAGCCCGTCGTACTCGTCGAGCGCTATTACGGCGCCGAAAGGCAGTATTTTCTTGACTGTGCCGACGAGGAACTCGTCTGTTTGCGGGTAATTCAATTAATTTCCTCTTTGCTTCCTTTTTCCTTTCACGTCCTTTTTACGTCTTTTTTTTATGTCTTTTTATGTTTTCACGAAATGACTTCGAGTATTTTACCCATTATTTTAGCGCGGCCGCCTTTCGACTTGACGAGTAAATTCCCGCACTTCTTGCAGTGCACGTCCGTCTTCGAGTCGCCGAATACGACGGTGTCCGTGCCGCAGTTGCATTGAACCCTCAAAAACTTGCTCAAAACTCAAACACCTCTATAAACGAAAATTATTTTTTTGATTTCTTCCTCTTCGCTTCTTACTTCTTGGTTTCCGCCTTCTTCTTCATTCTGCCGCTGATGACGCGCTCGTGCTTCTTGCCGCAAACGCTGCACTCCAGCATTATTTTGTTTCGGATTCCTTGCTTCTTGACTTTCGCCTTGCCTTTGACTTTGCCGTGGAATCCGGCGAGCTTGCGTTCGTGTTTCCGCGTTCCCCAAGCGAGCGTGCGCCCCGACTTGTACTTGCTCGTGCTGACTTTCACTTTGTGAATCGCGTGCTTGTTGCACGTGGGGCAAAACGAGTTCATTTCTTTCGGTACGATCATTTCTCAAAACACCTCTTTATTCAAACATGATTCAAACGAATTCCGCGGCTTGTTTTTCGCGCAGGAATTCAGCGAATTCGCGTCCGAGTTCGAGGACGTCGCCGTTCTTGAACGGTCCTTGAGTCGAGCCGTCGCGCCAGGACAACGCGGGCAAGTCCTTCAAAAACTTGACTTTGATTTGCGCCGGTTTTTCCTCGTCCGCGATTTCCTTCAAGGCTTTCGAGTGGTTTGCGGCGCGCGATTCGAATTCGTTTATTATTTCGACGAGGCTTAAATAAAGTTGTTTTTCTTCCGCGGCCAAGCCGTCGGGCTTGACTGCGCCCGCGCGTACGTCGCGCAACGCCTTGAAAACGATTTTTTGTTCGCGTGCCTCGAGAACGTCCCTCAAGACGCTTTCCGTGTTCGCCAACTCTTTTCCTTCTTCGAGTCCGCCTGCCTGGAATTTTTTTTGGAGCGCCGTAAGCAACGCGCGGTATTGAGCGTAAAAGTCGTTTTCCAACGGTGCCAAGGCTGGGTTTTTGCGTTCCTGTAACTGCGTTTTGCGTAACGCTTCGTAACCCGCTTCCAAACTTGACTCCCACCTTTTGAATTAACGAAAGAAAAACCAATTCGAGAAAAGCAGCTCGAAAAAAAAGCTGGAGAGTAATTATTGCGGAAAGCGCTTAAATAGCATTCGCTGCAGCTTTGCACAAGAAGTGTGCTGAAATAGCTATTTAGAGTTCAAGTTTTGAACTTTTCGTTCAACCGTGTGAATTTAATTGCCTTACAACCTAATTTTTCCATGTCTGACTTTGACTTCATTGAATTTCTTTTTAGGCTTAAGGCTGTTGAGCAAAAAGAACGCCAAATAGCCATACAGGAACGACAAACCTCAACGGGATATTCTCACAATGATGAACTTAGGCAGAACCAAATAGAGAATTCAAAACAGACCCTCGAAGTAATTAGGCTTACGCGAGACCTAAGGATATTGACTATCATCTTAGTAGCTATCGGGATATTTCAAGTTTGGATTATGCTTTCAAAACCGTAAAGTCGGGCTTCAGTAGTCGACGTTTAGTTTTTTTAGAATTGGTTTTGGATCTATTTTTTCTTGGCTTCTTACTACTGCTTCTTCCACGAAGAATTTTGTCGCGAATTTCAAGGCGTCGTTCGTTATCTCGATGTGTTCGTCATTTTTGGCGGAAAAATAGCTTAGCAGCGACATCGCGCACGCGAGTTGCAGGGCCCTGCGTTCCAGTCGAGAACTGAATGGAATTAACTTGAATTTTTCTTGGACTTCCTCAATAATTAATTCCCTGGCGTTTTCTATTTCTTGGTAAAGTGCTTCAGTCAGCAAGACAGTCTTCTCGGGAAATTTTTCTTTGACCGCTTCATGCCGCGCCAGTATCGCGTAGACGAGCGTGGCGTGATCCCTAATTTTCTGTGCATACTCCATTTTGATTTTGCCGAGCGCCAAGTTTTTTTGGCTTTGAACTATAGCGTTGAATCTTTCCCTAGTCATTTTGTGCAGGCTGCAAAGCATTCTGTCTTCAATAGCGTTAAAATTCGGGTCTGCGACGGTGACTTTGTAGCCTTGGTCCAGCGTTTTAGTGTTGTAGTTCGTGGCGAAAAAAGAGTTGAATTTGTACGGTCCGACGGTTCCCCCCATTTTTTCGTATCTTATCTCCCGTTGTTCCATCGCGAGTTTCAGCGGTTCAACCATTCCTTTGTACTTGAACCAGTCGTTGAACTCGGGGACTATAAAATTGAATTTTCTGCCTTGATACGCTTCGCCGATGCTGATGAACCGCACGGGAGTTATTCCGCCGCAATATCGGTTTCGCCCGGGAATGCCGTGCGCTGAAACGCCTTTTCTTTTGTCGCCGCGAATCATGTCGTCTACGGCAAACGTCTTGCCCGTGCCAGGCGCTCCGAAAAACGCTAGGTTAAACCCTGTTTTCATCGCGGCTGTGCCTTCGGTGTTGAAGACTGTCGCATCGGATAAAGCGTATTGTTGAGTTATGGCTAGAACGCTGTCGAAATACAGAATGTTGCCAAACATTTTTTTAATGTATTCTGCGACGAAATTGACGGTTAACGACTCGCCGAAAGCAACGGTTTCTTCAAGCCTGTTTTCAATCAAATCTTGCAAGTAGTTTTCGAATTCCGCGTCCATTTTTTTGATTTCGTCGAGTTCTTCCGCGGCAGCGTCCGTTCCAACGCTTACGGGCGCTTTGTTCTTCAAAATCTCGGAGGTAAGCACTTCTTTTATTAGTGGAATAGTTTCTTCGTAAAGCGAGTAGGTGATCGCCCCGCTTTTCTCGACTTTTTCCACTACGTTGTATCCGACGAGTTTGTCTAGCGGGTTCCTGACTTTTGGAAACCGGGCTTTGAGGGCCGTGAATTCGACTGGCAGTTCGCCTGCATCTGATTTTTCGGCTAGGAAGTCAAGCAGTTCTTTTACGGCTACGCCTTGGTCGCTGTAAACGCACTCCAAAATGTTTTTCTTGAATTTGTTCCACGAGCTTTCTAAAGTCAGTTTTCCGTTGAGTATCGTGTAATACCTTCCGAAAAAGTTTTTGTTCAGGTTTTTGCCGTTTTTTTCGAGAATGTGTTTGGCTCCCTCAAAAATCTCGATTAAATCTTCTTCGCTCTTTATTTTTGGGACTAGCAGCTTGGTTTGCCGTATGTCGTACTCGAAAAATTTTTTGAAGATTAACTCGATTTCCTTTGTTTTTTCGTTGTCTAGCGTCAAGTTAAACCACGTTCTTAGCTTTTTCTTCTACGCTCGCGTCTTTCTTGTTCTTGATGTCGGAAAACAGCAGGTATTTGATTCTCTTGTTCAGATTGTCTTTGCGGTTGGCGAGCGAGCCTATTTTTCTTTTGGCTTCTTCTTCGCGGGCGTCTGGAATAACTATATATGTGGGAATGTTTTGGTTCGGCGTTGCAGCGAACAAGTTTCTGAAGCGGTTTATGCCGCTGTCTATCGTCGTGCTTTTCTCGACTTCGAAGGCGGCGGTTATAGCGTCGCCTTTCAGCCATAACAAGTCGATTTCCCGGATTATGTCGAACGCGGCTTTGTTTAAACCGTATTGGGTATTGTTGCCCATTGGAATGCTCATCTTCCTGAATTCGACGTATTTTCTTTGTTCCGTCTGCCCGATGTGCGAGGTGTAACCTTCTTTTTCGCCTAATGTCGCAAGTTGTTTAATCATCAAATCGTGGATGGATTCTTCTGTCGCTAGTTCTTCGCCAGTAATCGTTTTTTGCGCGCTTTTGACTTCTTTTTTTTCTCTTTTTTCTATGAATTCCGAGATTTGTTGTTGTGCTTGCGAACCTAATTCTTTCAACTGCCAGTTTCGCTCGTCTTTTTTTTCGGCGATTCGGTTTATGACTCGTGTTATTTCCTCGTACTCGGCTGCGTTTCCGTTTATGAGGTTCGTGAAGACCGCTTCGAGTATTTCGTCCATCGTGGCTTGTTTCCTGTCGTAAAGGAGGGAGCGCACCAAGTATTCTACTCTTGCTTCGACGGGAACGTATTCTATCGGCTTGATTTCTCCGGCGTCGTCCACGTTTTCTTTGTAGTACCATTTACCGTTTTTTTCTACGAAATCTTTTTTGAGGAAGGGGGTAATGTCGTTTTCCTTGAATTTGTGGAGTAAGCCGCCGTTTAAGAGGAAGGGGACTAGGCGCATGTAAATCGTGGATAGTTTTGCGCCGCCGTGGTATTCTATTGTTTCTCCGGCGATTTTGCGGACTTTGTTTCCTATTTCGACTTCTTGAATCATTTTTACTTCGGGTTTTTTCTCGGCTTTTTGGAAGGACAAAACGAAATCGCCAAGCATCGAGCCAGTTCTTCGAGTCTGAATCGTGTTTGTGTAGTGCTTAATTGGAGGTTGGTATATCAGCCCGTCTTCCTCCGAGAGAACGAATCCTGCATCGTGTGCGGCGAGGTGGATGGCGTTCCAAACAGCAAAGTCTTTGTTGTGGAATGTCATTACCATCCAGCGTTTAGGCTTGAGAACTCTGTGACAGTCTTTGAAAATGCCGTACAACAGGTTTCGGTATTCTTTTATTCCTTTTTTGTGTTCCGTGCTTACGACCGCTTCTTCCGCGTCTTCAATCATTGACTCTTTGCCGAGAATGCCGCTGATCCAAACCCAGTAGAAATTACAGAGTTCTGCGTAGAGGACGTTATTTCCATATGGCGGATCGGTGATGATAGCGTCAACGGATAGGTCTGGCAATGGTATTTTTGTTGAACTTCCCGTAGTTATGAAGCAGCTCGCTTCCTTTAATTCAGGATATTTTCCAGCGAAGGAACAAAAAGAACCTATTTCTTGCTTTGAATATTTTTTGCCTCGCTCTACTGCCGCCTTCCGGTTTTCCCACGCATTCCAAACATTGATTTCGCAAAAAACTTCGGGCACCCAATATACGCTACTCGCCCATTCTATTGGTTGCCCGCCTTGCCAACCGGGATTTCTAAAAACTATTTTATTTGTGAATCTAAGAGAAGCGCTAAAAATAAACGCCAGCAATTCTTTGATGTCGTTACTCGTCTTAGTGTTTTTAATTTCGGTAGCTAAAATCGAGTTAGCGAGCAAGTTTCGCTTGGTAAACCAATCTACAAAAGAGTGTATGTGCGCGTTGTAAGGTCGTCTGAGTTCCCACCAGTCTGGCATTTTTGACGCTGGCGTCCACAGTCTTTCTTTTTTAATTATTTTTTCCGCTTCCTTGTTTATCCGGGCTACTAATTCCAAATCATCAGCAGTTGGTTTAAATTCCGATTTACGCTTGCATTTCGGGCAGTCAACATGCACTAGTATCAGTTCTTCGCCTATTCTTTTGCACTCGGCGGGTCTAAATTCCGCAGCGCATTTTTTATTCGTGCACCTAAATTTTCCAGCAGAAACTCCCGCAATTTTTTCGCCTTTGCCTACGCGTTCAGCTTCATTGAGTTTAACTGGTTCTTTACATTCCTTGCATTTTACGATATTACCCAATTCGAACCACGCCGCTGGAACTTTTTGTTTGCATTTTGGGCAAGTCGTCAAATATAGGCGTTCTACTCTGTCCTTGCATTTTTTGTGAATCTCTTGAAGTAGCGCCTCGGCACGTTCTAGGTTAACATTTGAAACCTCATTTTTTGTTATGAATGTAGCTAAAGGATTAATGTCGATGCCGATGACTTTTCTTCTCAAGCGCAAGCCTTCGACTACAGTTACTCCACCACCGCAAAACGGGTCGAGTACAATGCTTCCGGGATTCGAATAATGCTTGACTAACTCGTTGAACACCGAGTAAGGACGCCTAGCGAAGTACCGGTGCATTTTGTAGACTGACGTGTGCGGTTTAGCCAGCGTTCCGTGGTCAATCGGCGTCAAAGCATCTAATTTCTTAACGCCTTCGGCTTTCGTTTGCTCGCTTATGAATTCTTCGACTGTCTTGCTTTCGTCTCCGTTTAAATTCACGTTTTCCCCACCAGAGTTTTTTTTAGTAATTAGCGTTAAATAACAGTCTTGTTTTTTTTGTTTTCCCGCCTTCACGAGATTAACTTCCGCTTGACTTTTAAAGTTACTCAAACCTCGGTTCCAGTGAATTCGAGCAAGATAATCACGCGAGCGTTGCCTTGCCTTTGCAGAGAAGAAAAAGAGCGGGGCCGAGCGCGACTTCGCTTTCTCCCGCTTCCACGCAACGCGTTTCGTCGTCGAACTCGAACTCGAACGCTTTGCTCGTCTTCAACTTGACGGTTTTGTCGCTTTTGAACGCTACGGCTTGCTTTAACGGGTCGAATTCGCTTAGCTTCTTCAAATCGATTTTCTTTGCGCGCAACGAGCTTCCGCCGTGCAACGAATCCGGCAAACGAATCAAGCGTGCTGCATCCGTCGTCACGGGTTCGTCGATTTCAACTCGTTGGCGGGCGACGAGCCCGCTGATTAGTGAAGGCCAAACTTTCTCGAGTCCCGCAATCGCGTCCCACTGCCCGCTTGCGAGGCGTTCGAGCGCGATTTTCTTTTCGTCAACGATGCGTTGCGCGCGGTCGCGGCGCAAAGAGTAATCCATTAAATCTTCGGTGCTCGCGCGTTCGAGAAAATCGCGTGCGGCGCGGTAAGCCTTGCCTTTCCACCCGCTCGCCGTCTTGCCGGGCCCGCGCAAAGGCGCTTTTTCTTCGTACTGCGTCAACAACGCTGCAACGCCGTTCGGTCCCTTGACGTACGCCGCGATTTGCTTTCGTGCGTCTTGGCTGAGCTTCAAGGCTTCTTCGCTCGTGACGTGCACGTGCATTCCTTTGCTTCCGCTGAAGTTCACCGCCACGTTTTTCTCGGAAAAACCGAGGTCCGCAATCAAAAAGTCATCAATCAACCTGCGGGTGTCTTCGCGCACGGCTTCAAAGCATTTTACGCAAAACAGTTCGTCGTGCGCGTGCTCGATTTTAACGGTCGGCGCGTCGATGTCGAAAATCAAGTCCCACGCCGTGGCGTTCTTGCGTTCCATCGGTTGCGCGGACGGGAATTCGTAGTGCGCCGCGCTGTAAGAACAGTAAAGCGGCGCTTCGCGCACGAGGAACGACTTTAACTCGCTCGCGCTTGCGAGAGCGAGGTGGCGCCAATCTATTTTCTTTTCCCAACCCGCGCCGAACTCGCGCGCCGCGCAATCGCCTGGCGCGATTTTTTCGGGTTCGAGCGACGCGTAGTAATCGCTGAACTTGCGTTTTAGGAATTCGAATTCCTTGTTTTTGCTTGAATCGGTTGAATCCATGTTTAACGCCTGAATCCTCTGCCGAACCGACGCGCTTGCGGCGCCGCACCCGCCAAATTTCTTCCTTGACTGCCTTGCCCGCCTTGGCGTTGCATTTGTTGCTTGAACGCGGTGCGCTTCGGGCAGTTCGCGCACAAGCGCCCGCCGTCGTCGAACGCGTGTTCGCGCATCGTCCTGCACGAGAAATTGATTTCTCCGCCGTGCTTGTAAACCCAATCAAGAACCGCGAGACCCTCGCGCAGAGTAAACGGATTAGTGCCGCGGTCGTTCGAGTCAACGTACTGGCGCATGATTTCGCCTGCAGCGTCTCGCGCTATGCTGTCTTTCGCGCAAGCAACCGCAATCGTCATCGCCCCGTAGTAACGCTTGCCTTCCCCGACGCCTCGCAAAAGCGCTTGCACGCACGGAAGCGACAAGTGGCTGCCTTTGAAAGCCGCCTGCAACGACGGTAACGCGTTAGCTGGAATGCCTTTGCGGAGTTCTTCAGCTGCTTCGCGCACGACTGCCGGAAGCTTTTTCGGGCGCGCTTCGGCGAAATCCGAGATGCGCGACGAAACCGCTTCTTCGATGAGCGCGCTCAAGCCATCCCTGTCGAGAGTTACTTGGCCTTTATCCAAATCAGCTGAAAGCAGCGCGCCGCCCGCGCGCAGGAAATCGAAAACCGAAACGGAAAACGAAGCCGAATCGCCTTTACCTTGGATTTCCACGCTGGGCAACAAATCCCGCGCGATTTCAATGAAATCATCATCGTTCTCGCTCGAA
>CAZOKY010000034.1:0-5181 GCA_964580705.1 Microcaldota archaeon
TCTTGCGGCGCGGGCGCTTGGAATCGGTTCGTGTTTCATCGGTATGGCGAACAAGCTTAACGAAGAACCCGAGGATTTGCGCGCGGCGGGCGTGCTGGCGGGGCACAAGATTTTCGCGGCGTTGGCGTTCGGTTACCCGAAAGGCGGGAAGTGGCCTAAAGGCGAGCGCCGCGAAGTCAAGATTCTCAAGCGGTTTTAGTTGAGAGGCGCGCGTTCGGTTTCGGCGTTTTGAAACTAGTTTTTGTGCTTGCTTTTGCCGATTAAGACGAGCTTGTCGCCTTCAACCAGTTTTTTTCCGGGAGCCGCCAACTCGAACTTGCTTCCGTCGTACGCGGCAATTATTTTGCCGTCCTTGCTTTTCTCGAATTCCGCCGCGGTTTTTTCGGCGTCGCGCCGCGTTACAGTTGCTTCGAATAATTCGAGGCTGCTGTCTTCGGGGTTCAAGAGATTATAAATAACCGGATTCGCGACTTCGTTCGCGAGTTGTTGTGCGACAACTATTTCTGGGACTACCGCGTGAATCCCGATTTTTTCGAGTACTGCGGCGTGGGACGGGTTTTTCACTAGCGCGATTACCCTGCCTGCCCCTGATTGTTTCGCGTAGGTGCCGGCGAGGAATACGGCTTCTTCGCTTCCGCAAACAGCGAAAACGCAGTCTTTCTCGCTTATTTTCAGCGAGTCGAGCACGTCGGGTTGCGTGAAGTCTTTGTTTAAGACTACGGCGTCGCTTTCGCCAGCGATTTTCTCGCAAACGTCGTTGTCTTTGTCTATCACGACTTCGCGCAAACCCGTTTTTTCTAGGGCGCGTAAGACGTTTAACCCGAAGCTTCCGGCTCCGAGCACGATTATTCTCTCGATTTTCAAACCTTAATCACCTTTCGCCTAGTTTGCCTAGTCGTTTAAGCGCCGACCGAGTTTAAAGCTTTGGCGCGCCCGTTGTTTTTCGCTTGCTTCGGCGTTTGTTTTCAGCGTTTGTTTCATGAATATTTTTTGATGAGGAACGCGGCGAGCACGATTGAGGGGAGGATTTCGATTCTGCCGAGCCACATGCATGCGATTAAAACGAGTTTTCCGGCTGCCGGCAACGCGTGTATGGCGATTGGCGCGAGTCCGACGTTTCCGAGTGCGCTGGCTGCTGCGAACGCGGACGTGATTGCAGTGAATCCGAGCGCCATTAACGCTGCAGCCGCGAGTCCGAGGACTGCGAAGTAAATGAAGATGAAGTTTCCGCTTTCAATCACGTCTTCGTTCGACAAAGGCGTTTCGTTTACTTTGACGACTTGAACGACTCCGCTTGGGAGGAACACTCGTTTGACTCTGATCCAAAGGTTTTTGGCGAGCGTGAGCACGCGCCAGAGTTTGACTGCGCCGGTAGTCGAACCCGAGCAGCCGCCGGAAATCATTAAGAGCGCCAGCAAGTACTTCGGGAAGTCCGTCCACGCGCCGATGTTTTCAACGCTGAATCCGGTGCCGGTTAAAGCGGAAGCGGTTTGAAACAACGCGTTGGCGAAGCCCGCGCCGCTGGTCGCGTAAAGCAGGATTGTGAACGCGCCCGCGAGGAAAAGCATTGCTTTGAACTCGGAGTTTTTGAGGAAGGCGCGCACGTTTCCAGTAAGCAGTTTGTAGTGCAAGGTGAAGCTGGTGGCGCCGGCGAGCATTAACACGACGAACACGAGTTTTTGCGTTAGCGTGAATGCGAGCTCGTTCGTCGGCGTGAATCCGCCTGTGGCTACGGCGGTCATGACGAGGTTGACGGCGTCGAATAACGTGAGCCCCGCGAGGACCGCGAGTCCGATGCCGATTGCCGTAAGCAAAGCGTAAATCGCCCAAATGATTTTAGCGGTTTTTCGGGCGTTCGGTTCCGTGAGCGAGTGTCCTTCGGCGCGCAGCATTTTGCCTGCGGCGGGCGCGCGCAAGACGAACAAGGCGAAGATGATTATTCCGACTCCGCCGAGCCATTGAGTGAAACTGCGGTAGAACAAGATTGACGTCGGGACGCCGCTTAAGTCGGGTATGGCGCTCAAGCCGGTTGACGTCCAGCCGCTGACGCTTTCAAAGAACGCGTCGAGCGGGTTCAACCCGATTGACAAATACGGGATGGTGGCGACAATCGGGATGACGATCCAGCTTAACGCGGCGAGCACGATTGCTTGCGAACGCGTAACGTCTTTTTCCTCTATTTGCGTCAACCGCGCGGGGTTCAGTATTTTGAAAGCGTAATTCCAGGTTGCGGCGCGTGCGGGCGCCTTGAAGATTTGAGTTAACGCGTTCCACGCGCTTCGAGCGGTTGTTTCAAGCGCGTGAGGCAACGCGGGCAGCATTAAGAGCGCGCACGAAACCAGTATTTGCTTGTAAGCTTCTTGCTTGCAGTGGTACGCGTACGCCGCCGGCACGAGCAACGCGAGTCCTGCGGTGAACATGACTTGCGTCAAGTAAAACAAAAGTGTTTTCGTCGACTGCTTCAAAACGCGTTTCGCCGTCCACCCATAAAAGGGTTTTTTTTAATCGAAAAACGGGGGTTCGAAAACGAAAAACCAAGAACGAAAAACGAAGAACCGGGAAAGAAAAGCGTAGAACAAAAAAACGCGTTTGGTTTTTAAAACAACTTGGTTTGCTTGGGTTTCGCGTCCGTCCAAGCTGCAGGTGCGGACGCAGGTGCGTGTGCAGGTACGGCTGCAGGTGCTTTCGCTTCTTTAGTTTCCTTCGTTTCTTCCGCTTCTTCCTTGGTTTTGTCAGCGTCGGTTTTAGGCGCGCACGCCGTCGTATCGGGCGCGCATTTTACGCCGCTTGCTTCGCCCGTCTTCGTCGAGGCGCAGCGTTCGTTGTATTCGCAGTAATCGCACCACCAACGCATGTCGTTGCGCAGTTTTGCTTCCGGCTCGGGAGCAGCGTCTTCCAGAAGCGCTTTGTGCAGGACGGCAAATCGTTGTATTCCGTCGGCCGCGGCGTGTTCGTCGTACGGAACCGTGTAAACGATGCTGTTCAACGTGTTTTTCTCGACGTAAAGCAAGGCGCCGTTGTGCACGCCCGTCGCATGCATGTAAAACTGGAGTTGCGCGGCGTGGTGTTTGCTTGGGCCGCGCGGCATTCGGCTAGCGCTTTTGACTTCGACAAGAACTGTCTTCCCACTGGATTTGACGAGGAGGACGTCGTCGACTCTGCCGCTGACGACGAATTCGCCGCAGTTCATAACGAAAGGCATTTCGCTTTTGAGTAGTTCGACTTCCGGCGTCTTGCCGCTTTTGAAGACGTGAACGACGTACTCGTGCAGGATGTTTCCGGTTTCGAAGATGCGGCGTTTTTCGGCGTCGAACTCTACGGGGAATTTGAAGGAGAACCACGTCTTGCGCAAGCAAGAGCCGACTTCGCTGGGATAGTAACGCCCCACGGTTTTAGGGCGTGATTCGCGGTATAAGTGTTTGTCGAGCATTGCGTTGAAGTTGAACAACTCGTTTTGCTTCGCTTCGCTCGCCGCACTGGAATTCGACGCGGAATCGTAATTCTTCTTTTCTTCCTTCTCTATTTTCGCGTTCATGGCGTGTTTTCTTTCGTCGGCTGGGCTTTTAACTTTTCGTGAAGCGCGTTGCCGGTGAACGAGCAGTTAAAATGTTTGCGCGTCTAAAGCAAACGGGGGTCGATGCTTTTTGGTAACAACGCGCGTTTCAACTGTTTCAACCGGGCGCGCAGCTGCGCGTTTAGGGAGTGAACTCCGTGAAAGCGAGCGAGCGCGCAGCCGGGAACTGGAGTTTTTTGAAGGTTTTTTAGGCGTGCGGCGGGAATTCAATTTCAACGATTGGATGATGGATAGAACGCAGCGCATCATCGCCGCGCGGAAGGAAATGGTGGGCAGCGGCCGCTCGGAAGGCATGCTTAGGGAAATGCAATTAAGGGACGCGGAGGACAAGGAATTCGTAATGCTTAAAAATACGCGGGAGTACGCCCGCTTGCGCGACGCGATGCAACGCTACGACTCCTTGGTTGAACTGTCTCAGAAGGCGAAGGAAGCAACTTTGCGTTCGGTATTTGAACAGAAAATCGCGTCGTTCGCAGCGGGGAAGGAAAAACCTTTGGTTGGTTTGGTCGTGCGCCGCCAACAAGGCGTTTGGCAATTGCGAGGCGCTTACGGAAACACGAAGATCCTGCGCTTGCTGGACGCTGTTGCAAGAGTTTATTTAAACCGCGCGAAATCACTGCAAGCGGCGAGGGCGAGAGTCGCATGAGCGTAACCAGCGTAATCAACACCGAGGATTTGGTGCGCCTTCGGCGCGCCGGCTACGCAATCGTGGGCGAGCACGCGCATTCCGCAGTCAAGCCGTGCACTTGGACGAAGAACGCGTTGTGCGGACGCGGAGTGTGCTACAAACAATCGTTTTACGGGATTGAGTCGCACCGTTGCCTTCAAATGACGCCTGCGTTGCCGTTTTGCACTCACTCGTGCTTGTTCTGCTGGCGCGACACAAGCATCACGTTTCCCGAGTGGCGCGGTCCAGTTGACGAGCCGAAGCAAATCATTGACGAGAGCGTTGCTGCGCAGAAAAAGCTGCTTGTGGGTTTCAAAGGCAACGAGAACGCGGACCAGAAACTCGTGAAGGAATCATTCCAGCCCAATCAAGCGGCAATTAGCCTCGCTGGCGAACCAACATTATATCCTTTACTTGGCGACCTCGTGAAAGAATTTCACGCGCGCGATTTCACGACGTTCATCGTGACGAACGGAACGAATCCGGCAGCAATCGAAGCGTTGGCGGATGCGCACGCGTTACCGACGCAGTTGTACGTTTCGTTGTGCGCTCCCGACGAAGCCACTTACAAGAAAACCAATGCCCCGTTAGTCAAGGATGGTTGGAAGAAACTCAATGAAACACTCGAATTGTTTTCTTCACTGAAAACGCGTCGCGTAGTTCGGCTCACACTATGCAAGAACCTGAATTTGAAGGATGCTGCGGGTTACGCCCGCCTCATCGAAAAGACGGGCGCAGAATTCGTGGAACCGAAGAGTTACATGGCCGTCGGTTTTTCGCGGGCGCGCCTTGGCCCCGACTTCATGATTCCGCACGAAGAATTGATGGCGTTCGGCCGCGAAGTCGCAAGCGAAACGAATTACGTTCTCGCTGGAGAGCAAAAAGCGTCGCGAGTCGCGCTTCTCTGCAGGAATGAAGGCGTCGCTGCAAACCGCTTGAT
>CAZOKY010000034.1:5281-10447 GCA_964580705.1 Microcaldota archaeon
CCGCCGAATTACCACTGGAGTGTTACAACTTTTTTACAGTTAAATCGCTACGTTTAAATGTCCGCCCGCGCTGTCTTTTTAATCTGCAGCCCGTTTCGGTTTCCAGGGCTTCGCCCCCTGTGGCTTTTTCGGGTCGGAAGCGGGAGAAAAAAGGGTTGCTGCTCGGTGGGAGAGCTAGTGGGAATGCGCATTGCCATGATTGGTTGGGAGCTGCCGCCTTACGCGAGCGGCGGCTTGGGCGTGCACTGCAGCGAGTTGACGCGTGCCCTCGCCGGCTTGGGCGTGCAAATCGATTTTTTCATGCCGCGGACTAGCGGCGGCGTTTCTTGCGATTGGATGACTTTAGTGCAGGTTGAAGGCGCGCGCATTCCTTCGCGTTTCCTTCCTTACATGGATTTTCGCGAGGAGTACGTCGCTCCCGGCGATTTGCTGGAAGAAAATTACGGGCAAAACTTTTTCGAGTCCGTCGACAAGTACACGCGCCTAGCCGCCTTGCTCGTAGCGGAGAGGCATGCGGTCAAGCCGTACTCGCTCGTTCACTGCCACGATTGGATGACGGTGCGCGCTGGAATCGAAGTCAAGCGTTTGACGGGTTTGCCGTTGTGTTTCACCGTGCACAGCACTGAATTCGACCGCACGGCTGACTTGTGGCCGATGCAGTGGATTGCCGACGTCGAACGCGAGGGAATGCATGCCGCGGACGTTGTTGTTACCGTCAGCGAACGCATGCGTCAACAGCTCGTGCAGAGGTTCGGCGTGCCTAACGAAAAAATTCGTGTCGTGCCGAACGCGGTTGACGCGCGCAAGTTTACCGCTCCGCGTGCGGCGAAGAAAAAACGTTTTTGGTGGAAGAAAATCGTGTTGTACCACGGCAGGTTGAGCGTTCAAAAAGGGCCGGACTACTTTTTGCGGGCGGCTAAGCGCGTGGCGGAATCGCATCCGGACACTCTTTTCGTGGTGAGCGGGAAAGGCGGCATGCTTCCGACTCTCGTCGACTTAGCGATTGACCTCGGCATTCAAAACCGTGTTTTGTTTCTCGGTTATCTTCCGGAGGCGAAGCTGCCGGCGGTTTACGCGGCGAGCGACGTTTACGTTTTGCCGAGCGTGAGCGAACCGTTTGGAATAACGGCGCTCGAAGCGATGGCTAGCGGGAAGCCCGTGATTGTTTCGAAGTCGTCGGGCGTCGGCGAGTTCGTGAAAAACGTTTTTCGCGCGGATTTTTGGGACGTCGACAAGATGGCGGCGCAAATCAGCGAGATTTTGGTTGATGAGGAGTTGCGCGATTCTTTGGGTAAGGGCGCGAAGGCGGAAGCGCAATCGTTTTCTTGGCGTTCGGTCGCGGAAAAAACTTTGGGCGTGTACGATTCGGTTGCCGGCGCTAAAAATTCTGTCGCACAGAGCGCTAATGCCGGCGTTGGGGAGAACGTCGTTGTCGGGAGCGGTGTTTGAGGAAACGGTGTTTGTTTTGCCTGGAATTTGCATGTATTTTCACGTTCACCAGCCGCGCAGGCTCAAACACTACGGTCTTCTCGACGCGCCGGATTCGCAAGGCGATTTGGAAAACGATTATTTCGACGACGGTTTGAACAAGCATTACTTGAAGAATGCCGCGGAAAACTGTTATTTGCCGACTAACGCTATTCTTGCGAAGCTTTTGCGCGAGTATTCCGGCGAGTTCAAGGCGAGTTACAGCGTGAGCGGCGTTCTCTTAGACCAGTGCGAGGAAGCCGCGCCTGACGTCATCCAGAGTTTTCTCGAGTTGCGCGACACGGGGTGTGTGGAATTCTTGGGCGAAACGTTTTACCACTCGCTTTCGAGCCTCTTCTTCGATTCCGACGAGTTCAAGCGCCAAGTGCGGATGCACTCGCAAAAAATCCGTAAAACGTTCGGGTGCAAACCGAAGGCGTTCCGCAATACGGAGCTGCTTTACAACGACGGGATAGCGCGCATCGTGGAGAAAATGGGGTTCCGCACGGTTTTAAGCGAGGGGATAGAGCGCGTGCTGGAATGGCGTTCGCCGAACTACGTTTACCGTCCGGCGGGCTGCAAAAACTTGAGTTTGCTTCTGCGGAATTACAAGTTGAGCGACGACATCGGATTCCGTTTTTCCGCTCGCGACTGGAACGAGTGGCCCTTGATGGCGGACAAGTACGCGGCGTGGCTTTCCGCTTGCAACGGGCAAACGATTAACTTGTTCATGGATTACGAAACGTTCGGCGAGCACCACTGGCGAGAAAGCGGAATATTCGATTTTCTCGCGCATTTCCCCGGCGAAGCCCTCAAGCACGGCAACTTGTCGTTCCGCACGGTGAGCGAGACGGGCGCGTTGCCTGTTGCCGGCGAAATAAGCGTGCCGACGAACTTGTCGTGGGCTGACCTCGAACGGGACGCGAGCGCGTGGCTCGGGAACCGCATGCAGTGGAGTTGTTTTCACGAACTCCAAAAAATCGGTTCGCTGCTCGAAGATCTGCGCGAAGCCGAAGCCGCCGCGAAGCGCGCGGGAAAGCACGCGGGAAAGCGCGTGGGGACGCGCGCGTCGCGCGGCGGGGTCGGCGACGATTTTTTGCGGGAGGTTTGGGGTTTGCTGCAGACGTCGGACCACTTGCTTTATTGTTGCACGAAGTCTTGGGCTGACGGGGACGTGCACAAGCACTTTTCGCCTTACAAGTTGAATACGCCGATAGAGAATTACACGAATTACATGAATATTTTGATTGATTTCAAGAATTTTTTGGAGAAGCGCGTGCTTGACGCGCGGCGGGATTCGGCGCGGGCGTCGCGCCTTGGAAAAGCGAGCGCCGCCGTGGCGGCGGAAGCGGCTGCGCCCGCGGTTGGAACTGTTGATGCGGTTGAAGCGTTTGGTGTTGGGAGCGTGTAAGCGTTTATGGATAAGGTTTTGTTTCTCGTGACGGAGCTGCACAAGCCTGTGGGCGGCTTGTACCGTTACTCGATCGAGTTTCTCGAGAATTGGCGGCAGCTCGCGCGGGAGGGGAAAACGAAGTTCGAGCCGTTCGTGTTGTCGTTGCGCGGTTTGGCGGAGCCGCTCGGCGAGTTGAAGCCGTCGCCGTTTTTCGCGGAGTTGTGCAAGCGTGAGAAGAAGTTCAAGGTTTTCGAGGCCGAGCGCGGAGGCGGAACCGTTTATTTTCTTGAAGGCGCGTTGTCGGGCGAGGAGAAAAACGCGTTTCACGGTTGCTTGTGGGAAGAGTACCGCATTAATTCGTTGACGGCGTCGTATTGGGATTACTACTCGCAGCTCAACGCGTTTTGGAAGTACGTGCCGGACGTCGCGGAATTCGCGGCCGCGCGGCTCGCGAAGGACGGCGAACGAATTGCAGTCGTTGACGCGCAGGACTGGCTTGCTTTTCCAGCGGGTTTCCTAGTCAAAAAGCGTTTGGGCGTGCCGCTCGTGTGCCGTTTTCACTCGGGCGAGTTCGGCCGCAGCCTCGGCAGGCCGGACGCGGATTCCGCCCCGCTTTCGGTTGAAGCGGCTGCGCTCATGGAAGCGGATTTCGTTCAAAGCGTTTCGGCTACGGAAGCCAAATTCGAAATCTATAACTTGCTTCCGTTGAAGATGGAAGTCGAGAAGCAGCTCGCCGCTTCGCGTGACGGCAAGTGGATTGCGCAACAGGATTGGAAGAACGAGCGTTACCAGGATTTTTTGTTGCTTGAAGCCGAGGACGCGCCGCTTTTCGGTAGGAGCGCCGCGGGTTTTTCGAACGGCATCGTTCTCGACGAGTGGAAGACGATTTCGCGCCGCGACATTGGGGAAGGAAAACGGCTTTTCGGGAAGCTGCTTCCGAACAACTCGAAGAAAATACTGTTCATCGGCAGGACGGAGACGAGGAAAGGAATCGGCGCGCTCATTGAAGCTCTCGCGTTGATGAAGGATGACGCCGTGGGCTTGCTTCTCGCGTCTTCGTTCAACCCCGAGAGTTTCGAAAAGTATTCGAAGCGCATTAAAGAGCTGGGTTTGGAAGGGCGCGCGGTGATTCACGACAGTTGGGTTGACGAACGCAAGAAAATGCAGTTGTTCTGCGCGGCGGACGCGATCGCGTTGCCGTCGTTTTACGAGCCGTTCGGAATCGTTACGCTCGAGGCGTTTGCCGCGGACATGGCTTGCGAGAAGAACGGCGTCGTGGGTCCCGTCGTCGTAGTCGGCGATACCGGCGGAATGCATGAAGTCGTGCGCAACGGCGTGAACGGCTTCAAGGTGCCGATGGAGGAGTTCGACTTGAAGCCGGCGCTGCTCGCGCGCATTCTCGACATGGCGTTGGGGGATGATGAACTGCGCCGCGAGATTTCCGGCAACGGCTGCCGCAGCGTGCAGAGTCCGTCGTTCGATTGGCGTGAAATCGTGGGGCGTACGATGCTGGTTTACGATAAGGCGATTGCGAATCGCGCTTTGCTTGAAAAAATCGGGGGTGAGAAAATGCCTACTGTGGACGAGAAATTCGGGAATGAAGCCGGCAAGGTTTGGCTGGCGTTGAAGGACAGCGAGCCGTTGAGCATGCAGGAAGTGAAACGCAAGTCGAAGTTGAACGACTTCTTTGCAGGCGCCGGCATGGGCTGGCTTGCACGGGAAGGAAAAGTGCGCCTTGAAGGAAAAACCGGCAACAAGTTCGCGCTCAACGAGTAAAACCGTTCGCTGCGAATACGCGACGGAAGCGTCGTAAGCGCCGGGAAGCAACGAGGGTCTGAATAGGCTATCGCGAGCTCTGGCGCTGACGGAGGCTAAACTTGGCTTTAACAGAAATCCCGAAAGTGACGGTGGAGTCGCCTAATGCGAGCGCGAGCTTTGGCCCCGCAAGATCGAAAACCAAGCGCGTTCTTTTGCGCAACGAACGCGCCGAGTTCGGCGCGTCCACTTTTTCTTGCCCGCTTGGCGGGTTTTGGGCGCCGAACCGCGATTACGCGTTTGAAGGGCTGAGCTTTTTCGGTGCGGCGAATTGGAAGTACCTCGACGCGTTGTTCTTCGGTTTGCAGGCTGTCGACGGGAGCTTCGTTTCCCTCGAACCGTCGGCCGTGACAGTCACGCCGTTCGAAGCGGTTTACTCTTACTCGACGCCCGGCGCCGGCGGTGCCGGCTGCGTCGAAGCGTCGTACGCGTTGAACGGCGGGCGCCTCGAACTGCGCCTTAAAAACAAGGCGCGTTCGCGTTCGGCTGCC
>CAZOKY010000035.1:0-10440 GCA_964580705.1 Microcaldota archaeon
AACCCCGGATCTTCACTGTGTGAGAGTGACGTCTTACCATTCGACCACGGGCCCGGAAAACAAGGGTTAAACCGCAAACGATAGAATAGGCGCCGAGTCAAATAAATAGCTTCTCGAAGCAAAGAAAAAAAGAAAGAAAAAGCGGGTTAATAAAAAATCTAAAAAATCAGTGTCTTGGGCGAATTGGACGAATAGATACGACCCAGTGATCTCGAAATTTAGGGTAGTTTCCGAAAGCTCGCCGCTTGACCTCGAGAAATACTTCCCTAGTATCTACGCCCGTTAACTGTTTTTGCACTCTCGCTTTCAAAACTGAACCACCCACCTCGCTAGCGGGCGGACCCTTAAAGAAAACCGGACCGGAAAACCGCGTAAAAGAGGAGAGCCCGTTTCTCACCGTCACCATCGAATAAGATTGGCGAACTGGACCTGTTTCTCTCAATCGCTTAAAGCCAATTTGTCTGAGGGCGGTTGCGACTTCCGAATAATTCATGAAAATAGAATGATTGCGTGGCTTATTATTTCTTTTTAGGCAGGAAAAAAACCTATTTTCGCGTTCGCGCTTTCGCGTCCGCTTCCTCGATTTTATCCTTCATTCCCGCGAGGTAAACTTCGAGCTTCTTCTTCAAAGCAGCGTCGCCGAGCGCTAAAATCTTGATGCACGCGAGCGCCGCGTTCTTCGGGTCAAGAACGGTTTCGTGCGCCACGCCAGGCGGCATTCGCAGGCTCGACCAAATGTCCTCCGCATTGTAGGGAGGGCAAGTGATGACGGGAAGCGTCGTTTGAGCCGCCACCATTCCGCTGAGGGCGTTGCTTAAGCCCGCGATGGCGATAATTACTTTAGCGTCTTTTGCCTCTTTGACGACTGAAAGAAGTTTTTCGGGCGTCTTGTGCGCGCTTGCCACGCGCGTTTCGTGCGTGACGCCGAACTCATCCAGAATTTTCGTAATCTTTGCCGCGTGCTCGGAATCCGAACCGGAGCCCATCAAGACGAGAACGTTAGCCATTTATTTTTTCACCTTTACTGCAGACGTCAACCTATCTTTGCATTCACGAATTTCGCCGTCATGTCCGCTACGAGTTCGTAATTCTTTTTCACGCGCTCGAGCCCGTCCTCGTCGATTTCCTTGTCGTTGCGGTAAACCTGCTTGTCCAACATTTCCTCCTTGCGTCCGTGAGGCCAAATGCGCCAAGAATCGTTGTCGATGACGTCCGCGAGAACGAGTTTGCCGCCCGCCGCCGTGCGCCCGAACTCGACTTTCAAATCGACGAGCGTAACGTCTTGCTGCTTCCACGCTTCCTCAAGCAACAAAAACACTAGGCGCGCGAGATTCTCCATTTCAGCGACTTCGTCCGCGCTCGCGATGTCCTGCTTCGGGATATCGAATTTCTCGATTTTCGGGTCGTGCCGCGCGTCGTCCTTCAAGAAAAACTCGAGCACGACCGGCTCGAGGCGTTCGCCTTCCTTCACGTCGGCGTTCCGCTTGAGATACGAACCAGTTGCAATGCGGCGCGTGACGACTTCCAACGGAATCATTTTGCAGCGTTGGACGATCATCGTGCGGTCGTCGGGAGCGTCGACGAAATGAGTTGCAACGCCGTGGCTGCTCAAAAACTTGTAAATGTTCGCCGTAGTGCGGCCGCTGATTCCGCCTTTCCCAGTTATGACGTTGTGGCGAACGCCGTCGCCAGCGGTAATGTCGTCCTTGCTCTCGACAATCGCTCGGCGAGCGTCGCCTTTCACTTCGTACACTCGCTTCGTTTTTCCTTCCGCAATCAAAGCGCCTTTCTCAAAATTCAAAACAACTCACCTTGCTTTGCATGCTAAGCTTTTTCTTGGATTCAACTAGTTTCTGCCCGAGCTTTTTCGAGTAATCGCGCGCGCGCTGCGGCGCGTCGCCCACGTGCAACCGCGCATCCATTATTTTCTGGAACTCGTTCGGCTTCACGAGCTTCGCGATCTTTTTGTCTCCAGCGAGCATCGCAGCCAACGGATTCGCCTCGCCGCGTTGCACTACAGCCCACGCGCGCAGCGAGTGGCCGCGAATTACTTCATGCATAACCTGGCGGTTCGCGCCGCGCTTCACGAGAACCATCAACAACGGCTCGGTTGCCGCGAATTCCCCGTATTTCTCGAGGTCGCGCGACACCGCTTTCGAATCAACAACGAGCCCGTCTACGACGCGCAGCCCGCTCGACAGAATTTCGTCGGTAGCGAGGAACGCTCCGGGAATGAACGAACGCTTGTTCGCGCTGTCGTCGAGAGTACGCTCGAGCCCGCTCAAGGCCGTGTTCGACCACGCTACGCTCGGCAACGCCGAAACGAGGCGCGCGAGCGAACAAATTTTTTCGCACGTAATCGGATTGCGTTTGAAAGGCATTGCGCTCGAACCCACTTGCTTGCTGCCGAACGGCTCCGACCACTCGGCGTAACCAGGCGTTTGCAGAAAGCGCACGTCGAAAGCGAATTTGTGCATGTCTGCGGCAATGCTCGCGAGCGCGCACATTACGCCGTAGTCTTGCCTGCGCGGCGCGGTCTGGTTCGTAACGTCGAACGCGCGCAAGCCGAGGTCATCCAAAATAAGCTTCTCAAACTCAGCCGGCTTCGTCTTCGTTCCCTCGAGGAGGGCGGCGTAACTCGCGCTCGTTCCGGTCGCTCCTTTAAAGCCTTTCGCGCGCACGCGTTCGAGGTGGTGTTCAATCCACTCGAAGTCTTCGTAAAGCGATTGCGCGTAGAAAGCGAAGCGGTACCCCACGGTCGTCGGCTCGGCGGGTTGCAAGTGAGTAAAACCAATGCACGGCACGCCCGCGTAGTAATCAATTTTCTTCTTCAACGATGCGAGCAACGCGAAAAGGCGTGCGCGAGTGATGGCGAGCGCTTGGCGCACGGCAATGGCTTCCGCGTTGTCCACGACGTCCATGCTCGTCGCGCCCAAGTGGATTTTTCCTCCGCCGATTTTGCATTGTTCGGCGAAGCACTTTACTTCCGCTACGACGTCGTGCTTCGTCTCGGCTTCGATTGCGAGGGAGCGTTCGATGTCGACTTGCTTCGCGTGCGCTTCAATGTCTGCGAGCTCGTTTTTCGAGACGAGCCCTGCTTTCGTTTGCGCTCGCGCTAGCGCCACCCAAATCCTGCGCCACGTCAAGCGGCGGTTGCGTTCGCTGAATACGCCGCGCATTTCGCTCGAGCCGTAACGCCATGAGAACGGCGAAAGAAAATCATCGTAACCGTAGCAGCCTGCTGCTTCGCTTGCTTTGCTCACGTTAAAACCCCCACCTTGACTCGATTGATTCAATAAGCTCTGTTTAAACTCAGTTAAAGCAAACTCGTTTTTAAACCAAGCCGCGGGTTTTTAAAGGAAAAAACGGTGGAAAAAGCGGGGAAAAAATCGGTTTTAAATAGCGTTTCGCGTTTACTTTTCCAGGTGATTTCCCGCCATGAAAACTGGAATAATCTCTTTCGTTCTCGTCGTGTTCGTCGCGTTCGCCGCTTTGCTTTTCGCCGGTTGTTTGGGGGGAAACGATAACGGCAACGCAGAGCCCACGATTCCGGCTTTGCCGAGCATTCCCGCTATTCCGACTATCGAGATTCCGTCCATTCCGTCTTTCGAGATTCCCACCGCGTACCCCGCTACGGGCGTAGTCGGCGTCGGCGAGACGGCTGATTCGGGAATCGCCCAGTTGAAGGTAACGGGCGTTCGTTACGTCGAGTATTTTTACGACGATTCTGAAGGCATCGTGATCGGCCCGAACAACGAGTTAAGGTACCACCGGCCCAGTGAAGGAACGGCGTTCACCGTAGTGAATTTCACTCTCAAGAACATTCAAGAGTACCCGTTGTCGATAAACACGTTGTCTTGCCCGGTTTTCGTGGGTTACAACGTTCACAACGCGGACTCTTTGACGGGCGCTTGGAACGCGAACCAGAACAAGCGGTTCACGAAAGGATACGGCGACGTGACTGAATTAAACAACGGCGAGTCTGTTGACGCGGAAGTCGTCTTCGACATTCCGTTGAACGCGACTGAAGAAGTGTTATTGGATTGCTGGGACGCGCTCGTGCGCATCGCTTGAAAAAAGCGGAAAACCAAAAAAAATCGAACAAGAAAAAAGCGGGTGGCAACGCTAAGAAGCGAAGCTAAAGGCGCAGCTAAGGACGAAACTAAGAAACTAAACTTAAGAGAGGCGCCTTAAGCTTTGATTTAAGCTTTTTTCACGTTTTTCGCGCGGGGGCCGCGTTCGTTCGCTTCGACTTCGTATTCCACCGCGTCGCCGGTTGCGAGAGTCGCGCCGCCTTCGATTGATGAAGAGTGCACGTACACGTCTTTGCCGTCGTCGCCGGTAATGAATCCGAATCCGCGTTCGGCGTTAAACATTTTCACTTTTCCTTTCACGATATACCACCATCTATTCCAAATTTCGCTTTGATTCAACTTCATATTGATTTCGATTGAGTCAATTTCGTATTGTTTTGAATCCCGCGGGTTATAAGCCCGCTCCCTAAGCCCATTAAGCGCATTAAGCTCCCCGAACTCTTACGTCGCCTCCCTCCAACCGTTTTTAATGTCCGCCAGCCCAAGCCCGCAGCCAATCCCACTGCACTTCGCCAACACCATAACCAGCCGCTTCAACGCCCAAGGATAAAGCGCGGCGCCGTTGTTTTTCGTTCGCTGCTTATTTATTCCGGCCGGCGTTAACGCTCTTTGAAAGCCGTAAGGCAATGAATCCAATGAAGGTAATCCGTCTTGAAGCTCTTTTTCTCGGTCTGCTTGATTCTCGTTTCTTTTTTGTTGTTGGGTTGCGCGCAAGCGCCCGAGTTGCAGCAAACGCCGCAAACGCTGCAGACGCCGCCCGAATTGCAGTCGACGGCGGCTCAAGCAACTGCCTCGGTTACGGCTGAACCGCAAGCGTCAAACTCTCTCGACGTCGTTCAAACCGACGCGGGTTTAGTGAAAGGAAAAACCGAGGAAGGAGTGCGCGCTTACCTCGGGATTCCTTACGCCGCCGCGCCGACCGGCGAACTCAGGTGGAAGCCGCCTCAACCGATCGCGCGTTGGAACGGCGTTTTGGACGTTGAAGAATTCGCTTCCCCTTGCACGCAGTCGCTGGCGGACGTTAGAATACAACACGAAACGAAGAATTCGACGAGCGAAGACTGCTTGTACTTGAACGTGTGGACTCCCGCGAAAAACGCGGGTGAAAAACTCGCGGTCATGGCGTGGATTCACGGCGGCGCCTTCGCCGTGGGAAGCGGTTCCATGAAAGAGTATTACGGGAAAGAACTCGCTAAAAAAGGCGTCGTCGTGGTAAGCTTGAATTACAGGCTCGGGCCCCTCGGTTTCCTCGCCCACCCCGAACTCGCGGCCGAATCTTCGAACAACGCGTCGGGAAACTACGGGCTCCTCGACCAAATAGCCGCGTTGCAGTGGGTCAAGAAAAACGTTGCCGCGTTCG
The DNA here is from genome assembly GCA_964580705.1 of Microcaldota archaeon. Taxonomy (GTDB): domain Archaea; phylum Micrarchaeota; class Micrarchaeia; order Norongarragalinales; family Norongarragalinaceae; genus CAITNU01. The sequence continues at coordinate 5,455 of CAZOKY010000035.1, forward strand.
GCGGCGACCCGGAACGCGTTACCGTCTTCGGCGAATCCGCCGGCTCCATGAGCGTTTCGAGTCACATCGCGAGCCCGTTGTCGAAAGGCTTGTTTGAAAAAGGCATTTCGGAAAGCGGCACTATTTTCAGCCTTGAATACGCGTTGGCGGACGGAGACGGTTCTCTTGAAAGCGCGTTTAAAACCGCGCGAGATTACGCCGAACGGCTCGGGTGCAGCGGAGAAAACCAGCTCGCTTGCTTGCGAAACAAGACCGCTGAAGAAATTCAAAATGCCACTCGTTCGGAAGCGTTGTTCGGACCGGTTTTCGACGGCTGGTTTTTCCCCGAAGACCCGCACGCGATTTTCTCGCAAGGAAAGCAGAACAACGTCCCGCTGCTCATCGGCTTCAACGCCGACGAAGGAAGCTTGTTTACGAACACGTCGGAGGCAAGCAAGGAGTACAGGGAGAACGCGTTCGTAGTCCCCGAATTGTTGGTGGCGGATTCAATGAAGACGCCGGTTTACTTTTACGAGTTTACCCGCGCTCCGCCAACCGCGCTCGGGAAAAGGTTCGGCGTTTACCACAGTTCCGAGATACCGTACGTGTTCGGAACCCTTGACGCGGCCGACGGTTACACGGAAGAGGATTTCGCGTTGTCGGAGAAAATGATGGGTTACTGGACGAATTTCGCTGAAACCGGCGACCCGAACGGCGTTGGTTTGCCTGAATGGCCTGTTTACCAAGCGCAAGCGCGCGAGTACTTGGAGTTGGGCGTTAACGTCACGGTTAAAAGCGGTTTGTCTTGAATGCGCCGCGTTGGAAGCGGTTTTGAAAGCGTTTTGAGCGTGCACGGTTAAAGCGTTTTCAAACGCCGTCTTCCGCCGCGCGCCCAACGGTTTTTATAATCTTGTCGGGCGTGTTATTGCCGTGGCTCCCGCAACGAAAAACGCGTTCGCGAATAAAAACGCGTTCGCAACGAAAAACGAGTTTGCAACGAAAAAACTAGCGGTTGCCGCGGAAAAACTCGCTGTTGCAACGAAAAAACTCGCGCGCAAGGAAGTCGTCTTGTTTCTCGCGCTCACGCTTTGCTTGAGCACCGTATTCTACTACTTGATTCCGAAAGCGCAAACCAACTCCGACGCCTTACTGCTTACCGCCTTGTTAATGTGGTGCCCCGCAGTCGCGGCGATTCTGACGCGCTTGCACTACCAGAAAAACCTCGACGGGTTCGGCTTCGGTTGGAACGAAACCAGGTGGCAGCTCGCGGGCGCGTTCATTCCCGTGTTGTTGGGGCTCGCAATGTTCGGTTCCGTTTGGCTCGCGTTCGGCGCGTTCAACGTTCAAACCGCGGAGCAAATGTTTTCGACGGCTTTCCTGTTCGCTTTCGCTTCGTCGCTCGCGCTCAACTTGTTGTTCGCGTTAGGCGAAGAACTCGGTTGGCGCGGGCTCTTGGTGCCCGAGTTATCGAAATTCACGGGTTTCACGAAGCTCGCGTTGTTGAGCGGAACCATTTGGATGTCGTGGCACTTGCCTTTGATACTCTTCGGGTCGTACCACGGTTCGGGGCCGCTTTGGTTCTCGCTCGCAATGTTCGCTCCGTCGGTAATCGGAAGCGGCGTCGTAATCGCGTGGTTACGGCTCAAGTCGGGAAGCGTGTGGCCCGCCGTGTTTTTTCACGGAGTGTGGAATTACTTTATTCAACGGTTTTACCCTTCTTTGACGTTTTCGTCGCCTGAAACCGACGCGATTTTAGGGGAGTTCGGTTGGGCTTCCCCCGTGTTATTCGTGGTTTTGGCGTTCGTTTGCTGGCATTACCGGGGCAAGCTGCCGAAAGTAACGCTGAAAACCGTTAAGCCGAGTCAACCGCAAGCTTAATGCGCGGTAAAACTTTTCAAACCGTTTTTTAAGCTTGCAACGCCACAAGTCTATTCGAGGTTTTTTCTTTTGCCTTTAAGGTTATTCAGCAAGGAAACGCTTGAAGCGTTGCGGGAAGCGTTGGATTCGCGTTCCGACGCGAAAGCCGCTGACAAGCGTTACTGGGCAAGCGTCGACTTGAAGGATAACACGTTTACGGGGTTAGCCGACGACTTTAAAGCAATCGCGCACACTCTCGCTGAAAGCGTTTCAAACAACGGCAAAAACAAGGACAGGTTAATCGTCGAACCGGGTTGCGGAGACGGGCGAGTTACTGAAGCATTATTGAAATCGGGTTACAACGCCGTCGGCGTGGATTTGTCGAAACACCGTTCCAACGTTTTGCCTGCCGAACGTTTCCGCGAAGGTTCCCACGAACACCTTCCTTTCGAAGACGCGAGCGTGCACGGCGTGATAAGCGTTTGCGCTTTCACTTACGCTGACCGCGACGAATCCGCTCAAGAACTTCACCGCATTCTCGTGCCCGGTGGAAAAGCGATGTTAGTCCTTCACCACCCGGAACAACTCGCTCAACGCTTGGCGGACAAGTACGCCAAGCACTTTAACGGGAACCCCGACGTTTTCGACGCTTACTATCGCGTGAACGCGAGGCGCCTGGCTCTTAGAGAACCGGCGGAAACGCGTTGCGCGTTAAACCTTTTCGAAAACGAGTGGGCGATTCGCAGGTTTTTCGAGTCGCACGGCTTCCGAATAATGGGAGTCGTGGGAAACGCTACGATTGACAAGAAAACGCCGTGGCGGAGTAGGGCTTTGACTTACGGAGTCGCGTTGGAGAAACCGCTTGGTGAAAGCGACGTGAAAAAGCTCGAGTTGCGGAGGGAACGCAAGCTTCGCGCCGAAGCGCGGAGCGCTTCACGCAGCCGGAATAGGCCGTGGCGGCGTTAACCAGAAAAAGCGCATTTTTTAACTTCCGCCAGCCACAAACTAGTTTATGCGTCGACCCGTTAATCCGGCAAAGCGCGCCGCGCCAATAGTAATCAACTCCAAAACCGCTTTTCTCGGCACTTTCAAGCCGCGCCAGCAACGCCTTTTCCACGCGTTCACCGAGTTCGAAGCATCCAACGGCTTGCTGCAACGCGGCGGCTTGAAACTCGGCAGAACCAGCTTGGCCAGAATAGGGCGAAAGTGGCGCGTCGGGGAGAGAAGCGCTGAAAACTGGCGTTACTACGGCAGAAAACCTAAGTCCGTGCACTCCGTTCGCGAAGCGGCTGACCGCGGCTGGCTGAACTTGACTCAGCGTGACGCGTTGTTCCGCGTGTTCAACGAACTCTCGGGTTACGTTTACTATTCAGGCTCTTTTTCCGGCGTCAACGCGCCGCAAACCCTTTTCTCTTTGTCGCGCCCCCTCGCGAAACGCCGCGTTTTGCCGTTGCTCGCGAAACTCGGTTTGACTCAACGCAACGGCAAAGTGCGCGTTGAACGCGCCAACAATCCGCGGGAGTATACCGCGGTTTACGTGAACGACGCCGTTTTCGCGCGTTGCCTTGCCGCAATGGGCGTTCCGCGAGGCAAAGCCGCTGCGCACGCTGCAACGCGTTCCGCCGTCTTGCCTCACGTTGCGGCGCTCGCGTCGACAGCAAAGGGAAGAAGAAGCGCGAACGCGGTTTTAGTGCGCGATTACGCGTCGGCGTTGTTCGACTCCAGGGCGCGAGTGAATTATTTTTCTCGGGCGCCGGTTCTTGAAGTGAGGATGCCGTTAGTTAGGACTATGAATGCTCGCGCGGCCGCAGGCTACGCTTTGCCTTTGAAACTCGTTTTAGACGCGTTGGGCGGAGTTGGAGGCGGGAAAAGCGCGGGTTTCTCAATCGTAACTTACAAGGGCCCGAAGAAAAGCGGTTTGAAGCGCGTTAGGAATCGTTGGCTGGCTCCGACTCTCGAGTTGAAGGGCGTTGATTTGGCGCGGTTCGCGGCGGCTGAACGCAGGCTTTTCGAGCTCGCGCCGAAACAGTTTAGAAAAAGTTGAAAAAAAGTTGGAAAAAAAAGTTGAAAAAAAAGTTGAAAAGTTGAAAAACAATTGAAAACGCAAGCTTCGCGCCGCAGCGCGGCGCCCTGTTCCACAACGTTTTTTATGTTCGCTTGCCTCATAATTACTTTCGGGTGAAATCGTTTGCCTAGGATTCGTGAAACTGCCGCTGCCAAGGAAGCAAGGGAAGCCGCGGAAAGAAGCGCTTTGAAGGATTCAAGCCAGCGGCTTTTGGCGAGGCACGGGGAAATCGTTGCGCGGCCGAGTTACGAGAAAGCGAATCCTGGGCACGCGAGTTTCGGAGTCAAACCGAAGGACCGCAGACCGGATGCCGTTGCTTCGCTTATCGGGCGATTAAAGTCGGGAATCCAACTCGGTAAAGGGCACGCCGTTGACGTCAGGCGACTCGATAGCGGCAATTTGACTGTGGTTTTTCGTCCGAGCACTCCTAAACAAGAAAAAGGCAAAGAGGAGCGCTTTAACTTCGTGAAGCCGTCGCAACCGCAACCCGCACAAGAACAAAAAACACGGCAAGCAACGCAGGAACGGCAACTCCAGCAACCCGCTATTCCCCCGAAAACGCTGGAGGAACCTCAACCGCGGAAGCCAATGAGTTACGAGGAACAAGTTTCGTTCATTGAACGGCAAGCCGAGAAAGCAGCCGCGCTAAACCGCATTAGGGGGAGAATCGGTTCTTTCAGCGCGAGTATTCCCGGCCGCGAACCGCGCAAGCCTGGAAGGCAAACGCCCGCCGAGATTGCCAAGCGAGACGCCGCGTTAGAGCCTTTCCGCCGCCTTCAAAGAAAAGACGCGGAACAACAGGGCGAGGCGGAGCAAGCGCGCGAAACCGTTGAAAGGAAACCGGCTGAACCGAAACCGCGGCCGGAAGAAGCGTTGACTCCGTTGGCTTTAGCGCGCAGAAACCTTACGAAATTAATGTACACTATTCCTTGGGAAAACGAAGCCCATAAAACGTCACAACTGGGCGAAAGAGAGTTAACAATCCAGTTGGCTGCGATTGAAGGGCGCAAACTCCACGTTTACAATATGGATTGCAAGGACGAAAGACACCTTGCAGCGGTTTCGGCGGCTATTAATCAAAGGCT
>CAZOKY010000036.1:0-9976 GCA_964580705.1 Microcaldota archaeon
CCACTGCGCGCTCGTGCAGCAACGCAGTTCGAAAAAGTTCAGCAGGGAGCGCGCGTTCATCGTAACGACTATCCGGGTTTCACAGGCATTGGGAAGCACGAACCGCGCATCCTCTTTGGGAATTCCGGCGTCGCACAACTCCTTGTAAAAATTCTGCGAAGCGGCCATGAACGACTCGAACGACTTCGCGAGTTCCGGCTTGGCCTTGATGGACGGAGGTTCGACGAAATTGAATCCTGCTTCGCTCACGTGCCGCTGGCTTTGCTGCGAGTACGACGCGATTCGGTGGCGCACGAGCTCGTGACTGCACGCGCGCGAAATTCCTTCGATTGCGAACGTGAAAGAAGCGTGTTCGATTACGCTGTAGTGCCCCATCTTCATGATGTGCCGCAACGCTTTAGCGACTTCCTCGTCGCTCAGCTTCGCGCCGAGTTCGTCAACGCCGATCGGGTTATAGCAGAGCTTCGCTGCTTCCGCGCACGTTCGTTCCGCGTCGGGAGTGTGCTTCAGCAACCGAACTTTAAGTTTAGCTTCTCGCGCTGTTCCAGCTTCCTTAGCCATAACAAACCCACCTGAAAATAAGCGAAGAAAAGTTAATGACGAACGCAAATATAAAAAGCAGTGCTTGCGCTGAAACAAAAGAAACAAAAAAATAAAGAAAAAGAAAAAACGAGGTTGGGCTGCGGATTAACGGATTAACGGATTAACCGCCGTTCGCTTCGGCGCAGGCGAACCGCTTCAAACCAGGCTTCAAACCAAATTCAAAGCTAACGCGCCCAGCCACGCGCTTACCGCCAACAAGAAAACCGTAGCGCTCTTCCAAATACCCTCGCTTACCGACGAAGAACTTTTAACCATAGCGAAAACACCCGAAGACAATAAACGGGCGCCGCTTTAAAACGCTTGCTTTTTCGACTTGAATTGAATAAAACCAAGAGAAAAAGAAAAAAAAAGAAAAAAAATAAGAAAAAACGAGGAAAAAAGGAAAAAAGAAAAAAATGGGAGAAAAGCGCGCTTTGCTTTCGGTCGGCGCGCTTTAGAAAAAAGCTTCTTACTGGCTTTCGGTGCCGGCAGCTTCAGTGCCAGCGGCTTCGCTTCCTGCACCAGCTTCGCCTTCCGCTTCGTTGGCCGTGTCAGCGGACGGCTCTTCCTCGGTAGCGACGTTAGCGGGAACTTCCCCGGCAGCGCCGACTTTCTCGCCGATAGCGAATTTTCGCGCCACGCTCTTCACGCGCACGCGGCAAGCTTCGCCTTGAACGCTTCCGGCAACGAAGATTATGAAGCCCTGGATTTTCGCGATTCCGTCTCCGCGTCGCGAAACGTCCGTGATTTGCACGTCGTATTCTTCGCCTTCCTTGACTGGAGGCTCCTTGAATCCGCCGCCTCCGCTGTAGCCGCCGCGGTCTCCGCCGCGACTTCCGCCGCCGTATCCGCCTCCGCCGTAACTTTCGCGGAATCCGCCGCTTCTTCGTTCGCGACCGTAGCCGCCTTCTCTGTCGTAACTCATTTTCGTCCTTTCACCTTTCTTTACATTTTTTAGTTGCAAACGCGGCTTTTCGCTCGCGGAGTGAAAAACGGATTGAAGATTGAAATAACGCACGCAGAAAAAGCCAGTCGCAATCGCGAAGCGTGGAAAACGAGAAACGTTTCCAAACCGTCCGCCAAAAACAAGCCTACTCTTTCCTTACGCCAAAATTGTCCTTCCGTCCGTTCCTTTAAAACCACGCTCGAAAACGCGCTTGTAAGCATTATTTTGACCGCAACACGTATTTAAACCGACCGTTGACTATCGTTGACTGCGTCAAAGAAAAAAATGCCGCGAAAATAATAAAGGTTTGACGCCGCCTCACGGCAGCGAAACTACTTGAAAACCACTTCGAACTCGATTTCAACGCCTTGCGAGTCGAACGCGCGCACGCACCGCTTACCGTCCTCGCCGAGCGCGCGCCAGTCGAACGGCGGACAGGCTATGAAGTGGAAACGTCCCTTGCGCGAAAAAAAAGCGAGGTCGGCCCGCGAAGGCGCGGCAGGCGGGTGCGGGTGCGAGTGAAACGAAGCGATTTCACCTGTATGCATGGGAAGGAAAATGTCGCTGTACGACGAAAAGCCTTCCCCGTACTCGCTGAACGGCGCGATGATGAGTTCGTCAAGCTTCGCTTTCAACAACGCGCCGTTTCTCGTTTCTTTTCTCGTTTCGGTGCCGCGAAACAATCCTATGAACTCGCTCGGAAACGTTGCTTGGGAAGAAGCAAGCGCGCTCTCGAGAGCGCGCCGCGTAATCACGAGCCTGAATTTTTCCGCGCCGTTTTTCACAAGAGTTTTAAACGCGCCGCGTTTTAATTAGCAGCGATTGAAATGGACGTTGAAACCAAAATGGATTTGGCGTTGCGGCCGCCCACGCAGGAAGTCGTGACGCAAGAAGAGTTGCGCGCGTTGTTCGAGACGAAAGCGAAGCCCAAGCATTACATCGGTTTCGAAGCAAGCGGCTTGCTGCACCTCGGTTCGCTCATAGTCAGCGGGTTCAAGATACGCGATTTGCAACGCGCCGGATGCGAGACGACGGTTTTTTTGGCGGACTGGCATTCTCTCATCAACAGGAAGTTCGACGGCGATTGGGAAAAAATCCAGGGGGCGTGCGCTTACTACCGTGAGGCGTTTGAATTCTTCTGCCCCGGCGTCAAGACGGTTAAGGGGAGCGAACTCTACGAAGAAAAGTATTGGGAAGACGTCATGAAATTTTCGCGTGAAATCACGCTGGCGCGCGACGTGCGCTGCCTGACGATAATGGGCCGCAGCGAGAAGGAAAAGCTGGATCTCGCGCAATACTTTTACCCGCCCATGCAAGCCGTCGACATGCGCTGGTTGAAAGTCGACATCGCGCACGCCGGCCTTGAACAAAGAAAGATCCACATGCTCGCTCGGGAAGCGTTCCCGAAAATGAAGTGGAAACCGCCCGTAGCGTTGCACCACGCGCTCTTGCCAGGCCTCGCGGAACCCGAGAAAAGCGTTGCAGGCACCGGCGGGGAAGAAAAGGAAGTCGGGGAAGCCAGGGAAGTCGCTTCGAAGATGAGCAAGAGCAAGCCGTGGACGTGCGTCTTCATTCACGACTCCGCCGAGGAAATCAGCAAGAAAATCGCTAAGGCATACTGCCCGCCGAAAACCGTAGCGGGAAACCCGATTCTCGCTATCGCGCGCGACATCGTTTTTCACGAGAAACCGGAGCTTCGAATCGAGCGCGACGCGAAGTTCGGCGGAGACGCCGCTTTCGTTTCCTACGGCGAGCTCGAGAAAGCGTTCGCGGACGGAGCGCTGCACCCGGCTGATTTGAAGAGCGCCGTCGCGCGGGAACTTAACGAAGTCATCGCGCCCGTGAGAAAGCATTTCGAAAAGAAGAAGGATTTGCTTCGCGTCTACGAGGACGGCGGCCGCTGAACGAAAAAAAACGGAAGTAAAGTTCGCCCCGCCAGCGCCTTACGTTGGCTGCAAGGTAGCGATTAACGTGTGAATCGCATTGCTTTGGTTTATTATCTCGGTTTCCTTGGGCGCGAAAATAGTTCCCCTCAACAAGACGATGAGCAAAACCACCAACGCCAACACGCCAGCCAACAACATCAAGTACTCAATCGAAGTCTGAGCCTTGCGGCCGCGCGCGCACAACGCGCCACCCGGCGTTTTCTTCAAGCAAAACAAACCGCGTCACCCTAGAACAGACAGAACCGTTTTTCGACTTTTTTTCAACTCAAAATGTTGTTCTTCAACACGAAAGCGATGAGCGTAATGAAGCCTATGATTGCCATGACCAGAATCAAGTACTCGATCGCCGTCTGCCCGCGCCCCCTTGCTTCAAAACCCGTCATGCAAATTACCTCTCCACTTTCGAAAAAACTTTGAATTATGTTCAACAAACGGTATTCAACAAACTATTCCCGCGCCGCCGACAACCGTCAACGAAAACCACTTGCCCGCCTCGAAAACGAGGAGGCTCATCAAAACCATGAGGGGCGCATACAATATATACTTGATTGTTTTTCCCTCGCGGATTATTCCGAGCGCGATCGAGGTCACGACCGTCTGCAGCACGATGAACAACAGCAAAAGCACATTCAAGTCGCACAAATTCGTTTTAGGCGCGTTCGGCAACGCCCCCGTAATCCCGACGTTGATGTAATTAACTATACTGAGCGTGAAGCCGAAGATGAACGGCGCGAGCAACAACGCCGCCGTAACGAGGAAAATCACGTGCATCGTCGTCCGGGAATAGCGTTCCCGCTTGATGCGCGAAATCGCGCGCGCGTCTTCCGCGATTTGGAACATGACGTCGGCGATGCCGGCGCCCGCACGCCTGGCGTCCGTGATGATTAACGCCGTGCGCTTGAACAACAGCGAACCCGAACGCCTCGCCTGGTCGAGAAGCACTTCGTCGAAAGGTTTTCCTTCGCGGATTGCGCGCAGCGAAGTCTGAAAATCCGTGCTCAACAATCCGTAGTTCGCGTTCGCGACTTCGTTGATGGCGCTCTCCGTCGTCCCGCCCGCGCGCAAGACTAAAGCCATGTGCTTCAACGCGTCCGGCAACGCTTCCTCGATTGCGCCGATGCGCGCGTCCCGCATGTTGATCGGAATCGCGATTGCAAGGCTCAATATGGCGAGGAACGAGATGACGGAAGTAAGCAAGCTCAAGCTCAGCGCCGCGAGAATCAACGCCACCATCAACGCCATGAAAAAGAACGAGAAGATGAACACGGGGAAGGAAAGGGTTATGCCCGTGCCTTCGTAATACTCCTTCAGCGTCGGCAGCCACTTCTTCTGTTCCTCGAAAACCATTTTTACTACCGCTTGAATTCTTGAACTCTCAAACTCTTAAATTCTCGAATTCTTAATTTTTCAGTTCACCACGCGGCCGGTTCGATGCTCTTCGTGACGTAAAGCAAGCCGATCATCCCGACGGAAATCGCCCCGAAAGACAAGTAAATGAAGTAACCCGGCAAACCAGACGAAAACAACGGAATCTGCAGAATAGCGGAAAGAACCGTCGCGCTTACGGGCGCTACGACGGCAACCATGATGAAAATAACGTTGATGAAGTTTAACTTCTCCGTAAAGTCGCGGATGCTCATCTGCGTCTCGAAAGCCACGTCCTGCGCGATGTCGTTGATGATTTTCGATAAATTGCCTCCCGTCTTGAACGAACGGATGACTTGCAAAAGCGCTTTGCGCAGCGGTTTCGAGCGCGTGCGGTTGTACAACCGCGTCAACGCGTCTTCAGTGCTCAAACCCTGCTGCAAGTCGCGAACGAGCCGCTTGAACTCGTCGCTTAAAATCCCGTAATCCGCGTTCGCCACGCTTTCAAGCGAGCGGTGGAAGCTCACGCCCGCGCGCACTTGCGTAGCTATCTGCATTAACGCGAACGGAAGAACGCGGTCGATCGCCTTCGCGCGCGCGCCCGCGCGCAGGGACAAGTAGAAGAACGGCATCACCGAGAAAAACATCATGGCGATGACGGCGGCAAGCGGCGCGATTGCGGCAAGCACGGGGTCTTCTAAAATAACCGCCAGGATCACGAATGCGGCGAAAACGAACGCCGCGACAACTACTAAGAGGACGCTGACTATGACGAGGAAAGTTTCGACGCTTAACGCGTAGCCGGCGCAGTCGAGCGAACCCGCTAAATTCTTCGAGAACGGGGTGCGCGACAAAAACGAAGCGATTCGCGACAACGGGTTGCGGAAAGAAGAGTAAGCGTTCTTCAACGCGCCCGCCAATTCTATGGTCGGACGGGAAAAATCGAGCTTTTGTTGGGTTTCACCAGGTTTTTTCGAAGCAAGGAAAAACATCGCGGTGGAACGCTTGTCCCGCGCCTTCAAGCGCTTGACGGTGACGTCCAAATTGAATTCTTCCTGCTTGGCTTTGCTTGGAGGAGCGCCGGCCGGATTGGGTTCGATGAGTTCGCGCATTTTGCGCAGTTTTTCCGCGTCAGCCATGTAACTCGGTTCACCGTAAAATCTTGAACTTATTGAAAACTATTGAAAAACTTTTGCTTGTTCAATCAAACGCCGAAACGGTTTTTATTCGCTCGCTTCACCGCGCGCTCCACGCTTCACCGCGCGCTCCACGCTTCACCGCGCGCTCCACGCTTCACCGCGCTTCCCTTCGCTTTTTTCAAAACCACGGTTCGCGGTTGAACGTTCAACCGCGCCTCGAATTGATGTAAGTCTGCGTGACGGCGCAGACTTCGTCGATCGAACGCAATCCGCGCGTGGCAAGGCTTTCAAGCACGCGCCTGCGTTCGCCGATTTCCGTTTGAATCTCCGCTTCAGACAAACCGCTGAACTTCGTCAGCATTTGGAAGTAAACGCTTTTCGCGTTCGTACGGTAAACCTCGTCCTTCGCCGGGTCCCACGCCCACAAAACCTGCATTTTCGGGCCTTCCGCGTCCACGCTCGTCAACTCGCCGATTTCCGTGATTCGGCGTATTGTTCCTTTCCGCAAGTCGTGAACGCGGTTCTGCATCACGATGAAATTAAGCGGCGTAATCATGACGTTCGGAACGCTGATAGGCGGATTCGTCAAACGGATTAGCGTTTCGTGCGCCGAGTTCGCGTGCACGGTTCCAAGCGAGCCCCGGTGCCCCACGTTCATGGCGCTGAACATCGTGTACCCTTCCTCGCCACGGATTTCGCCGACGATCACTCTGTCGGGACGCATGCGCAACGCGTTTTTGAGGAGCGCGTTCATCGTGATTTCGCCCGTCCCTTCTATTCCTGGGGGACGCGTTTCGCAACGCACCAAGTGCGCCAACGGCAACGCGAGTTCCGCCGTGTCTTCGATCGTGATGACGCGCTCCGAGTTCGGGATGAACGAGCACAAAACGTTGAGGCTCGTCGTCTTCCCGCTCGCCGTTCCGCCGCTCACGAGAATGTTCGCGGGCAGAATCCCGTTCCCGTCTACGGCGAGCCACAAAAACGCCGCCAAATCCAAATTCATCGTCCCGAACTTTATCAAATCGATGACGCTGAACGGGTCGCGCCTGAATTTGCGCAGCGTAATCGTCGGGCCGTCAATCGTCGCCGGCGGCAAACTCGCGTTGACGCGGGTGCCGTCCTTCAAGCGCGCGTCAAGCAAAGGCATTTGCGTGTCCACGCGGCGCCCTACGGTGCGCGCCATTCGGTCGATCAAATCCATAATGTCTTTCTCTTCGTAGAAAACGATGTTCGTGCGCACCATGTCGTACTTGCGGTGGAAGACGTAAACGGGCTTGTTTTGCCCGATAACCATTATCTCTTCAAGCAAGTCGTCCTGCATCAAGGGATCAATGCGGCCGTAACCCGCCATTTCGCGGACGACGGCGGTAGCGTAAAACCCTTTAAGCGTGGCGGGAATGTGCAATTCAGGCGTCGCGTCGATAATCTCCGTGACTTTCTTTAAATACTGCCGCCTCACTTCCTCTTGCGAGTAATCCGACGAAAGCTCGGCGGGCATCATGCGGATTGCGACGTCAATCAAATCCGTTATGAGCTTTCGTTCCTCGCCTTTGTAATGCGGAACCGGCACTTCGTAAAGCAGTATCGGGTCGCCCGCGATTTTCCATATTCGCACTTCGCCGTACGATTCGACGAGCATGCGTTTTTGCGCGGCTGCGATTGCTCCTGCGGCGCCCGCTTCCGCGGCTGCGGCCGCGGCGGTTACCGCGTCCGAGTAATCGGCTGAAACGAATACGGCTGGCGCGACTTCGGCTGCCGGGCGGCCGGCTTGCAACGCTGCGGCAGCCGCTTCCGCCGCCGCGCGTCCTTTCTCGGCTGCTTGCGAAGCCGCTAACGCGGGCGAAACGTAACGCTCAACCGGTTTTTGCGGTTGTTGCCCGCGCGGCCGCGCTTGCGCGGTTTTGGCGTCCGCTTTATCGGCTTTCTCTTTTTTTTCTTTGGATTCCCGCAGTAATTCGTCTAAGTACGCCATGAGACTCGCTTACGCTCCCAAGATTAATAAACCATTTTAACTCGAAAGCAGAAACCCTGTAAGCATGGGAAAAAACAAAGAAAAAACGAAAAAATTAAATCAATCTCAATCGGTTACGGCCGTCTCAATACCGATCGAAGCCGTTCGGCAAGGCAACGGGATTTTCACTGCGCCGACCAGCTTGAGCCCGCCGTAAGCGGCTTCAGGCACGCGCAACGCAAGCCACCACGACACTTTATCGTGCGCCGGAATCGTCGATTCAAAATAAGTCCAGTCGAAAGAGTCGGCGTAACCGCCTTCGATTCGGATGTCTTCCTTGCGTATCGCGATCGGCTCGCCTCCCTCGTTTGAAACAATTATTTCCACTCCGCCGTTATTCAGTATTTCGCCCGGCGCGGCGTTATACGAAATTTTTTCAGGCGAAACCGTTATTTTCGGGGCGCCCGCGAGCGTGAAGGAAAAGTCTTCTCCGTTGCGCGTGCCTTTCACGCGCACTCGCCCTGTCAATTCGTCGCCCGCAGCGCCTTTCGACGCGAGGAAGACGCCTTCAATCAAGTTAACGCCTCCTGCGGGAACGAAAACCGCGGACGGCCGCGTGGAAAAAAAGTTTTTCAAACCGCCGTCGGCGACGAGTTCCGCGTTTTCGTCGGTTTGCCCGTTGTTGTTGACATTAAAAACAATTTTTTGTTCGCAATTTAGCGGCAGCGTCGCTGGCTTTCCTTGCGCCGCGATTGACAGGAAAGAAATTTTTTCTACGTTGACGCTAACGTCTGCCGCGCCGCCTGATTCGAGGGACACGCTTTTCGAGGCGGGCTTGTAGCCCGCGCCAGGGTCGATTGACAAGTCGTAGTCTCCAGGCGCGACGTTTTTGAATGACGCGACGCCGCCGCCGTCCGAGTACTCGGTTGCAACCGTGGCGCCGTCCGAACTTGAAAGCGTGACTTCAGCGCCTGGCAACTCGGCTCCGTCGAGGGCGTTCACCGTGAGCGTTATCGCGCCCGTTTTCGGGAAAAAGAAGACGTACGCGATGATTGCAAGCGCTACGAGTAAAATCAACGCGATTTTGGCTACGCCGAAGCCAGTTATTGTTTCCTTTAGCGATTCGAAGTCCGTCATTTCGGAAACAGTAACGCCGCCGCGCCTTAAAAAACCATTTCCGTCGAAGCTGCTGAAGCCGCTGAAGCGAAAATCGGAAAGAAGAAGTCAGGAAGCGAGGACGTTGTTCAAGAAGCAAGCACGTTGTTGACTAGCCACGCGGCGTCGAACTCCCGCAAGTCGGCGTACTCTTGTCCGACGCCTACGAACAAAATCGGGAGCTTCGCTTCGAAAGCGGCGCTGAACGCGCTTCCGCCTTTCGCGTCGCAATCCAGCTTCGTGAGAACTAGCGCGTCGACTCCCGCAGTCTCCTTGAACTTTTTAAGTTGTTCTACGAGCGCGTGCCCCGCTACGGCTTCGCCCACGAACACCCGCAAGTCGGGCTTCAAGACGCGGCTCATTTTCTCCATTTCTTTGACTAGGTTTACATTAGTTTCCTGCCGTCCAGCCGTATCAACGAGTACGACGTCCAAGTGCTTGGCTTTCGCGTGCGCCACGGCGTCGAACGCGACTGCCGTAGGGTCGGCGCCGTACTTGTGTTTCACGACGGTTACGCCGAGCTCGTTGCCGTGGTGCTCGAGTTGCTCGATTGCCGCGGCGCGAAACGAATCCCCGGCGGCGAGAACGCACGAATAATTGTGTTCGCCGAGCCAACGCGCGATTTTCGCGACCGTAGTCGTCTTCCCCATTCCGTTCGGACCCAAGAAAAGCACGATTAGCGGCTCGCCAGCGGCTTTCTTCTTGCGGATGGATTCTTCGAAAGTGCTTTTCGGAATCGGGAACAAGTCGAGGAGCGCTGCGCGGACTTCTCCGTTTACCGCGTCGCCTAGAGAGTTTTTTGGAACGCGTTTTCCGACGAGGCGGCGCTTCAAGTCCGCGACAAGGAATTGCGTCGTATCGTAGGAAACGTCGCTTTCCAGCAACGCCATCT
>CAZOKY010000037.1:0-9629 GCA_964580705.1 Microcaldota archaeon
TGAGTGAATCGTTCCACAATTACTTGTTCAAAATCGCGAAGGAATGGCGGCGCATAGTGCTCACGGCGCGCAGCAAACGCGAAAAACAGTGAAAATAATTAAAAAAAGTAAAAAATCAGTTTAACGCCATTATTTTTCTCGATTTTAATCGACTTTTTTGCTTTAAAACCGTCAGCGTAAGCGTAAACCTGCCTATATCGCGTAAGTCTGCCTAGTTGCGCTAAGTTCATGAAAAGACGAACCGCGCCAAAACCGTTTATTCGCCGTTTTTTCCGCAAAACCAGGTGTTTTGAACTTTTCTTTGGGTTTGCTTGGCGCGGCATCGGTTAAGCGCGTATTACGCTTGGCTATACGATTCCTGCCTATTACGAAACAACGGGTTTGGAAACGGTTTGAAGCCTAAAACGCGGTTTAAAGCGTTTTTCCGCGTTCCCCCCAGTTTTCCGCGGTTTCCGCTTTTTCAACTATGCGCGGCAACGCTTTTTTTCTTCGATTCCTTACGGTGTTAAACCAAACCTGCCTGCATCGCTTGATTTTTCGTTTCAAGCGGTTATCGCCGAGTTAGCAGGCGCGTAACGTGTTCGTGTATTGTTCTTCCCGTTTGCGTCTTCGCGTCTTGCCCTTGGTAAGAAATGATTCGATTGGTGTGCCCGAAGTAGCCTAGCACTCCGTGCTGAACCAGGAAATGAACTGCTGACGTTCCGGCGTCTAACGGAATCCCTCGTTGTTGTAGTCTCGCGTTTACTTCTTTCATTAATTGTTCTGTTTCTCTTCCTACGTGACCTCTTACTTTTTCGCTTTTAGTCGGGCCGACGAGCAAGTCGAGCAGGATGTTTGCGGGGGTGACTAAGTCGGTCGGCACTAGCCCGTCAACGTTTATTTCGCGCGGCGGTTCCGCCGAACGCGGAGTCGTTGACGGCGTGGCTGGCATTTGCGCGGTTGTTTTCCGTCGCGTTGTTTGAATCGTTGCGAACGGCGCGGTTTGCTCGTTTTGAGCGTATTGCAACCAGTTTTGAGCTATTCTGTTGCTTCCGCTTGCTTGGAGTGCGTCCGCGACTTTGAGGACGAACGCGTCGTTTTTCTTCAACGCGGCGCGCAACGCATTCGGCTGCGTGAGCTTCGCGACGTTTTTATCGTAAACGCCGAGGATTGCTTTCGTGACTTCAGTCGAGTCTTCCCCGAATTGTCGTGCGAGCGCTTCCCTCAACTTTAAGGCGGCGACTGCTTTTTGCGTGCTCGTAGTCTGCGGAAACAATTCTCGCAACGCGGCGTGGGTTACTCCGGCGTATTCTTCTTCAACCGCATTGTGGAAAGCGTAGTGCGCGGCAGTAGCGGTTCGCGGGTTTAACACGCCTGTTTTAATCATTCGCCACATGAAGTGTTGCGGGACTCCTTTTGCTTCGGCGCGCAACAGCGCTAGAATTCCTGCGTCGCCCGGGTTCGCGAAGCCGTAGTACCGCAACGCTTGCAAGATTTGCGCCTTGTTTCTCGTTGGCGCTTTGGGTTCCAGCGCCGTTAACCGCTTATTTTCTTCTCGAGTTGGTTTGATTCCATCTTTGATTAAATTAACTGTTTCATCCGGGTGAAAGTTGCTAGTCAATTCAAGGAATTCTTGGAAGGGCGTGCCCGGCTTGCTTTGTGTCGCTTGAAGAAACGCGTCGGCGAATTGTTTCGCGCTCACGCCGTTTTTTCTGGCGTTCGCGGCTGCGGCGGCGACTTGCTCGCCGCTCGCCGCATGCGGCGCGTAGCGTTTCAAGTCTTCTCCGTACCTGCGCCGCAACTCGGCGTACTCGGCTAAACCGATGCCCGTCTTCGCCTCGTTTTTTTCGCGAGCGATTTCCTGCAATTCTTTTTCGCTTTCAACGATTCCTTTTCTCGTCAGCCGAACGATTTCGTCTTCGCTTAAACCGTTTTCCACCGCGGTTCGCAGCAGGCCCACGGCGTTTTCGACGCTTGAGCCGCGCGTGAGCGTTGCCTTGAAGAAAGAGCCGGTGTCGCCTTTCAACAAACGCCGTGCTTCCGAAACGTTTTGAAACGCTTGCGCGAAGTCAATGCCCGCGTCGGCGTGCTTGTGTTCTTCAAGCCACAAAACCAATCCCAGCGAGTGTTCGATGGTTGCCCCCGTTTCGGCGGCGTCCGCCTCCCGCCGCGTTTCCACCGCTTGCAGTAATTGGTTCACCGCTTTTTTTTGCGCGTCCGTTCCGCGTTCTTCAAACGTTTTAAGCGTGCCCGCGCCGGCTTCCCAAACCGCTTCGGGCTTGAAGCCTTTGGCGCTCAGTTTTTCCACGATTTGAACCGCGCGTTCCGCGTCGAAACCCGCTTTAACTAGCTTGGTCGTCATGCTGGCGAGTTGGCTGGTCGCGTTTTTCATCGTCCTGTTGAGATGCCTGTAAAAATACGGCATGCGCAACACCGCCCTGCCGTCCGACAACGCTTCCGGAACCCTGGTTTTAATGGCCACCGCCTTTTCAGATTCTTTTTCGCTCCGGCTTTCTTTTTCGAAGCGCTCGAAACTCGCCGAGCGCGAGACGTGCGCGATCACCAAGTTGGTGATTCGACGCACTTGGTTTTCGTTCAACTCTACGTTTTCTTCAGTGCAGTGCGTTACCATGTTTCGAGTGGTTATCCCGCGGATTTTCGCCAGCTCTCGTTCTTTAACGCTTGAAGACGCGTTCGAGGGTTTCATGCTTTGTTCACACTCTGCTTTTGCCGCGCATGCAATAAAAATCGTTCTATCGTTTAATTGGAGCTAACGCCGGTTTGCTTCGCTCGTTTTTCTTCGTTTTCCACCGAAAACAGTTAATACGCGGCGCGCGTTATTCCGGCCGTGTTCAACGATTTTTTTTCCAGCAGAGCAGCAGCCGTCAAGGAGCGGCGTGACTTCGTGGTTCTCGGCGGCGACCGTCTCATCGAGTTCGTCGTTCGCGAATCGCCTTCCGCGCGCGGTATTACTCTCAGCGTAAACCACTCTCGCGGTCTAGTTGCAACCGTTCCGCCGCGTTGTCCACCGGGCGAACTCACGGCTTTTCTGCTCAAGAAGGAGAAGTGGCTTCTCGCGAAGCTGGATTATTACGCTGATTTTCCGAAGCCGGAAGCGCAGGAGGCGCGGGACGCGCGTCTTGAAGCTCTTGTTGAAACCGGGACCGCGCGAATCCGTTTTTTGGGCGTCGAGTACGCGTTGAAAGTAATGCCGTCGAATTCTTCGCGTTTGAAGGTCGAGCTTGACGAACAACGGAAGGAAGTAAGGGTTTTCGCGCCGAACGCTTCGCCTCGTTTCGTGCGGCGCGCGCTGGTGGCGTGGTACCGCAAGCAAGCTGAAAGGGTTTTCGCGGCGCGGGCGCGGTTGTTCGCTGACGAGATGGGTTTGCGCGTTGAACGCATTTTCGTGCGGAGCCAGCGAACTCGTTGGGGTACTGCGAGCAGCCAACGCAACCTCGGATTCAACTGGCGTCTCGTGCTCGCGCCGCTTGAAATAGTGGATTACGTCGTGGTGCACGAACTGGCGCACTTGCGTGAAATGAATCACTCTCCCTCTTTCTGGAAAATCGTGGGGCGTTATTGCCCGTCGTTCAAGGAGAAGCGGAAGTGGCTGCGGAAGAACGAACGCGCGCTCGCGTTTTAAGCTTTTTTTGTTTTTCGGTTTTTGCGTTTTCGCGTTTTTCAGCGTTTTCTTTTCGGGGTTATGAGCAATGCGCTTGGCGTGCCGGGTTTAGTCCGCCGAATCATTGAAACGAATTTGTCCACGCTTTCAGGTCTGGCTTTGACCGCCTGTTCCAGTTGTTCGTAAAACCAGTCTCTCGTAGTCCTGTGCGGAGCCGGTCGTCCGGCGTCGAAATCCGTACCTGGCTGCGAGTACGGTCTGAACGCGCTGGTTGGCCCGGCGTGAGGGTACCGGTCGAACGCGAGCGCCGCGTTGTTTTTTCTTGCTTCGATTATGGCGAGCTCGAAGGCGAGCCTCCTCCAGTTCCAGCCGTATTTCTTGTGGAATTCAGGGGTTACCGGGTTTCTTTTGACGCCTTCGAGGCAGTAATGCGTTTGGTCTTCCTTGAAGTGGAACACGGTTTTCGGGAGTTTCAAACGGCGCTTCGCTTCCGGCGTGTAAGCGTATTCGTCTGTCACCCAAAAACGCATTGTTCCGACCGCGTCCGGGTTTTCGTCCGCGTACCCGCCTCCCATGATAACGTTTCTTTGCATGGTTTTCTTCAGAGCTTTGACGTCTTCCCGCGAATTGGGGAAAACCACGACGTAAAAATCGTTGGGTCGCCGGTCGCGTTTCGCTATGGCCGTCATGGAATCGTTTTTCAGCACGTGGTAGCCTGAAAACATCCTGCTTCCTTTAGGCATTAGTCGCGCCGCGTTTTTTACTGCCTGCGGGATCGTCGCCATGCGTTTCGCGTTTTTTTTGGTTTTTAAGCGGACCCGCCGGGATTCGAACCCGGGCCAAGAGCTCTCCACCCACATTATCGCTCGTTCAGGGGAGCGCGAATGCAATCCGCAAGCTCTCATACTATCCAGGCTATACTACGGGTCCACTGGATTAATTGTTTTGAAGCACAGGTTATAAAAACCGCTCTATACAAAACACAATACTTCTTTTGAATTTTTTTCGTTTTTTTCGGAAGACGAAATGCTAAAGGTGATTTCGAGTGAAAATTTGTTGCAGTTGCGGCCGCGAAACGGGCGATTACGTTTCGTTTCCGTGTCCGGGCAAGGATTGCAAGAAGAAAGTCGTGCGCTGCAAGGCGTGCAAGGAAAAGAGCGTGAAGTGGACGTGCAAGAACTGCGGCGCAGGCGGTCCCTGAAGCGGCCCGTGAAAACAATAGCCGTGTTCGGCTGTTTCGACCTATTGCACTTGGGGCATATTTTCTTTTTCGAGAAAGCCAAGCGCGCTGGCGGCGGGAAAGCGAAACTCGTTGTCGTCGTCGCGCGGGATTCGAACGCGCGGCGAGTGAAAGGCAAGGCGCCGTTCTTCAACGAAAACGAGCGCGTTGCTCTCTTGAAGAATTTGCGTTGCGTTGATTCTGTCATTCTCGGCGGCAAGAAGGATTTGTTCGCGGTGCTGCGGAAGGTCAAGCCGGACGTAATCGTTCTCGGTTTCGACCAGCGCGTTGACGAACGGAAACTGGAGGAGAAGATAGCGGAGTTCGGTTTGAAGGCGAAAGTGAAGCGCTTGCAAGCGGCGTTCAAGCCGCGCAGGCACAAGAGCGGAGTATTAAAGAAATTCTTCGGACTTTGACTTTGTTTTGAATTGATTGAATTGCGTTGAGGTGTTGCGTTTTGGGCAAGGTTTTGACTCGAATGAAAGTGTTTCCCGAGGAAGGAACGAATCTCGACGCGTTGCTCGCGAAAATAAAGGCGATTGACGGGAATAATACGGCTAAAATCGAGGATTACGTTTTCGGCGCGAAAATCATTATTGCTTCGTTCGTGTGCGACGACAAATCCGCGGTTGATTTCGAGGAACGCGTGCGCGCCGTTGAAGGAGTCAGCGAAGTGCAAGTCGAGGAAGTCGGCTTGATATCCTGATTGCGAAACCCCCGTCGCTTTAATATTCCGCCGCACTAATTATCCGCGTCATGGGTTTACTAGACTTTTTGTTCAAGCGCGGCGCGAAGCGCGTGCAGCCGACGCAACCGTTCCGCGCGCACAGCGTTTCGCTTTCCGAGCTAGCCTTGCGGGCGGAGGAAGCGAAGCGCGCGGAAGTCGCGAAAGCGCTTCCGGAAGTTGAGGCGTCGACGCATCGCTTGCGCTCGCAGTGGAGCGCGCTGGAAAAGAAGACGAGCGGGCTCGCGAAGCGGAACGTAACGAAAGGAATCGACGGCGAGAAAATCGCGTTGCAGTCGCGCGACGATTTCGCGCGCCGAGCAGAGTACTTGTTCAAGTCCAGCCGTTTTCCCGAGCGCGAGGACATCGACTCGTTCGCTCACTTCGCTCACGAGTTCGAACGCGCCCTCCACGTTTTCGCGCGCGCCCTAGCAGACAACAAATACTTGTTTTTATTCTTCAAGGATGACACGACTGAAATCGGCCGCACGATTAACGAGTTGAACGACGAAGCGATGACGCTGAAGCACTCCGTCGAGTCGGCGCGCAAGAACAGCGAGCGTTACGCGCTGCTTCTGCGTAGAATCGGCGAGTTGCAGGCGTTGCGCGGGAAAAACGCGGAATTCACTGCGGCGGTAAAACGCGCGGAAGACGACGTTTCCCGCGCGGCGGAGAAGGAAAAGAATGCGCGAGTCGAGTTCGAAGGCGAGGAGCGCTCCGCTGCGCAGACGAAAATCGATATTGCGGCGTTGGACAACGATGTTTGGACTGCCGAAAACGAAGTCGCTCAATTCGTTTCCTTGCTGCAGCGGCCGTTCCGCAAGCTCGAAAAGTTTTTGGAATCGAAAGAGGAGCGTGAAGGCGCTCCGCGCAACAAAGGCGTGATTGAAGCGATGCGCGATTACGCGTCGAACGGCGTCAAGGCGTTGGCGCGAGATGATGAAGTGAAGGGACTCGCGTTGGCGTGCGAAGCTTTGGAGAAAAATTTAAGCGAACTCGGGCTTGACTTGAAGGAAGCGGAGAAGGCGAACGCGGCAATCGACGCTTCGCGCAGCGGTAAAATCGCTGGCGCGGCGCGAATGCGTCGCGAAGCGTTGCAGCACAAGGAGCAGAAGACTGGCGCGTTGGCGCCGCTGGAGCGCGCTAAGCGCGCGTTTGAGGACGCTGGCGAAGCGCGGCAGGAAGCCGCTCTCAAACTCAAGGCTGCGCAGGCGAAGCTTGCAGCGAGCGCGGCTTCGATTCGTCTTGAGAAGGACGCGATTGACAAGGCGGCTAATTCGTTGTTCAAGCTTTCGCTGAGCGAGTAACGCGGATTGAACGGATTTCTTTTAGGACGCGCCTGATTTCTCGCACGTGCGTGCCTTTCCAGTAAATCTTGCCGCACTTTGCGTTGCCGCACTTCCAGAATACGGAATGGCGAGCGTAAACGCGAGGCCAAACCAACGCCTTGATTTTGCTTTTAGGGGTTTTCTTGAGTTTCGAACCGCACTTCGGGCATAACGATTGCGTTTCCTTTTTCGGAATCGCGATTTTGAACGCGGTTGCCACTTCGCGGAATTGAGAACGCAAGTCGTTCGAACGAATCAGTAATGCCCGACAGTAATTCTTGGCTTTGTTAGCGAGTTCCTCATCCCTAGTTAACAAGGTCGCTTTGTTTTTGGCTGCGAGCTTGATTACGTCGTCGTCTTCGATTGCGCCCGCGTCGGGAGCGTAAACTACGCGCAATCCGACTAGGCGGAGCCACCGCGCGAGTTTTCCGAGCATTGCGTCGGCGACGAAGAACACTACGCGTTACGCGGCCCGCGTTCTTATTTTTTATTGCTTGCCGCTTTCATCGAGTATTTCGCTGTCGCCGCAGTCGCTAACCGCTTTTCCCGCGACAAAGACGATAGGCCGAATTTCCTGGCTTTTATTGCAAGCACTCTTGCTACTTCGCGTTCGATTTTTTCTTCGAAGGGTTTTGATTCGCCGGCGTGTTTGTACCAGTTATGAACCCCGTAGACGTTTTCCAAAGACCGTCGAGTGACCGCCCGCACCATTTTGCTTTTCGACCAAACGAAGAAGTCGCGCATAGCCGCCCTGTATTTCCGCCACTGCTTCGCTCCCCCCGGTGCCTTGAACAAGTCGAGAAAGAGTTGCCTGTTGATGAAGAAGCGGTCGGCGCCCGTAATTGGAACGTGGACGAACAAGTCGAGAAAGTGTCTTATGCTTTTAGGGATTTCCAAGACTATTTCCGGGGTGATGACGCCGTAGTTGAACGACATCGTCCCGTTTCTGCAAGGCGTCAGGCCCACGGCTTCGATTTCGTTCTTCAAGACGCGGTTCATAGCCACCAAATCCGGCGTCTTGCCGTCATAGTGCATTATTACCGCGTCCACGTCGTGAGTGGGTTGAGTCATCGCGTAAGCGTCCGCACCGGTCAAACTGATTCCCGCGAATACTCCCGGAAATGATTTGCTGAGTTTTTCGTGGGCTTTCTGGAAGGCGGTTTTGATTTTCCTATAGCGGGTTTTGTCGTAGAAGACGGGTCAGCGGCTCGCGGTGTGCGCGTCGGCAAACCTTTTTAATTCGAAGTCCACCGATTCGGCCACGCTTTGCGAGCGCCTTGCTGTTTCCGGAGTCACGAGTAATTTATGCGGTTAAAGAGTTAAAAACTGGTTGGCTCGCTAAAACAAGTACTTCGCTATTTCCTCGAGCGTGTTTTCCGCGACGGTTTTCGCGTTCTCCGAAAAGCGCGCGTTTCGCATTCCGCGTCGCAGGAAACTGGCGACTCCGATTTTAATCGGTTGCTTCAACGCGTTCTTCAGAAAGTCAGACGCGTTGGTTTGACTTTGTTTTTCCTCGATTACGAGGCGTCGGCCTTGCACGAAAGGTCCCCTCAACGGGTGCGGGTGCGCCTTGAGGAATCGTTTGACGTCTTCTTCTCGTTCGACGGGCGGGCCGTAAACGCGCACGAGCTTCGGCCGCTGCAACGATTCCAATTCAATCAAAATGAAGCCTTGACGCGTTTTCTTTTCATCATCGACGAAGTGCGTTGTTCCGAGCGGTTTCCAATCGCGTTGCGCGAGTTGTTTGCGGAGCGATTGCGCGGTGCGAGCGAGTTGCGGCCACAAAATGTCGTCAACGAGTCCGCGAGGCGTCCGGAATTCGATGAGAAGAAAATCGGTTCCCCGTTTTTTCATGGCTGCGAAGACTTCGGCTTTTGTGTAAACGCGTTTTTTCGGGAAGAAAAGCGTTTCTTTCGTGGCTTTGCCGTATTCGCGCGCGAGGAGAATGAATTTGTTTAGTGCAGTCTGCGTCACTGGCGCTGCGGCGTTGCGGTTGCGGTCAATCGCGTCGATTAAAACGAGGGGCTCGGTAAAAGAAGGTTTCGCGTCCGCGTAATAGCCTTCGATGTCGATGACGACGGGCGGCTTCCACTGCGCTGCCGTACGCATTAACCCGTCCAAGGAGCGATAGTTGAGAATCAAGTATTCGCAGAGGAGTCCCGAGAATCCTCCTATGCGTGATTCCGCGCCGTAAATTTCGTGAGCCTTGAGAAGCTGTTTGAGCAACCGCACGTCTTCGCGCTGGGCGCGCGTCAAACGCTTTTGAAGGTAAAGCATGTGCAGTGGGGAACGGTCGACCGCGCTCTTCAATTTTTCGTTCGGCTTCGTGTCAAAGCAAGGAATGACTTCCACTTCGAACGTTTCACCGCTTCTACCGCTTCCTTTCTTTCCTTTGCCGTCCACGCTTGCGTAATCGCTTTTAACGTTTCCTTGAATGTAAGGGTGTTCAGCGTAATGCATTTCCCACTTAGTGCGAATAGTTTTCTTGGTTACTGCAATCGTGCGTTCAACGATTTCCTCTCGCGTTTTCGAACGCGGGAAGGAAACGAACAAGTCGACGTCTTTATCCCCCCGGAGGCCGGTGTCGCGCGCGGTGCTGCCGACGAAGTGCACTTTGACTCGCGAGTTGTTTTTCGCGAAAGCGCGCGCGAGTTTCTCGCTCAAGGCGAGCGCGAAACGTTTTTCGGCCGCGGCTTCGCTCGGCGTGGGACTGATGCGTTCAAGAATTTTTCGGCGTAACGCCGCGTTTAAAGCCAT
>CAZOKY010000038.1:0-7487 GCA_964580705.1 Microcaldota archaeon
TAGCGGAAATGGTTATAGACGAACGCAAAAGCGAACCCGTCGTCGTATTCATGGCTGACAAGACGAGCGCCGGCGCCTGGAATTACGCTTTATACAAAATGTTCGCGGACCCGTTCAACACCGCGGGACTCGTCATCGACGAAAGCATGCAAGGCGGATTCGAATTCGTCGTCCACGACGTCATAGAACACAAGAAAATCTCGATTAACACGCCCGAGGAATCGTACGAGCTCCTCGCGTTCATCGGAGCGCCCGGACGCTACGTCGTATCGCGCGTCAACCGCAGGAGCGACGGAATTCCGGCGGCTTGCAGCAGCACGCAAAAACTCTCGATGCTTGCGGGGCGTTACGTCGGGAAAGACGACCCCGTATTGATTGTTCGCGCCCAGAGCGGGCTTCCGGCGCTCGGCGAAGTGCTGGAACCGTTCTCGTTCCCGTTCATGGTCGAAGGATGGATGCGCGGCTCGCACCACGGCCCGTTAATGCCTTGCTCGCAGAAGACGGCGCTTCCCTCGCGTTTCGACGGTCCGCCTCGAGTTATTTCGTTCGGCTTCCAACTCGCGGACGGAAAACTAGTTGGCCCCGTCGATTTATTCGACGACCCGAGTTTCGACTTGTGCCGCGCCGAAGCCAACAAAGCGGCGGACTACTTGCGTAGGCACGGTCCGTTCGAACCGCACCGCCTCGGGCTAGACGAAATGGAGTACACGACGTTGCCGGCGGTCTTGAAAAAATTCAGTAACCGCTTCAAAAAGATTTAAGGAAAGTTAAGAAGATTTAAAAGCGCGGTAACGCCAAAAAAATTGCGTTAAAAGCGTAAAGGATTAGGGGTTGGTTTACTTTGAAAGCAGTCATTTTGTGCGGCGGAAAAGGAACGCGCCTCCGCCCTTACACCCTCAACTTGCCGAAGCCCATGTTGAAGCTCGGCAGCAAACCCGTCCTCGAATACACGGTGGAACACCTCGCAAGCGAAGGAATCACGGACTTAGTCTTCACAGTCGGGCACTTGCGGGAACGCATTGAAGAGCATTTCGGGAACGGCAGCGAGTTCGGCGTCCGCATCAAGTACTCCGTCGAAAGCGGGGAACTCGGCACAGCGGGAAGCGTAAAAAACGCCCAATCCTTGATTAAGGACGACGATTTCCTCGTCTTGATGGGCGACCAGCTTACGACCCTCAACTACAATAAAATCATGGAATTCCACTTGAAGCACAAAGACAAGAGCGGCGCGCTCGCGACGGTTGCGTTAAAACGCATCACGCACCCGCTGCAAGTCGGCATAGCGCACATGGACCGCGAGACGAACAAAATCACTCGCTTCGAAGAGAAACCTGTTCTCGAGAATCTCGGGAACGCGGCGGTTTACGCTTTCAACAAGAAAGTGTGGCCGTACATTCCCGCGAAAGGCGATTTCGCTTTCGACGTCCTCCCCAAACTAACGCATGAAGGGAAGCTTCTCGGCTACGTTTTCGACGATTACTGGATTGACATGGGTTACGTGAACGAGTACGAGGAAATCAACGAAGCCATCAGCTTGATGGACTTGATTCTGCACGCGAAAAAGCGCGGAAAGTGAAAAAGCAATTTTAAAACAGGTTTAACGAGGGCGATTGTTTTTGGTTGAGGAATCGGGAAATCGGGTAAACCAAGTTCATCCGTGGTACTTGCCGGCTGCGATTGTTTACTCTTCTTGCTCGATACTAGTCGGAGTAGCGTTTTTTCTTTTTCCGAGTGCAACGCTTTTGTTGGCGCTCTCGCTGCTTTGGGGCGGCTTTGGAATACTCTGGTTTTTGTTCAGCGCAGTAATGCTCATTGAATTCGTTTCAAAGAAAATCGAGAAAATCGCGCTGCTTGTCCCAGGGTTGTTCGTCTTCGACATGATTTTCTCTTTAATCGTCGGCTTGATTGCAGTAAAAGACATTAGCACTATCGGGGAAATGATGCAAGTGCAGGAAGACCCGGTAATCACGGTTCTCGGACTGCTTTTTCCGGTAATCACTCTAATTCTTTCAGTAAAACTGTATTTAAGAAAATAAGCCGGAATTCACGGCTTTTTCAGGAAAACCAGGAAGCCGGTGTGCGTTAACCCCGTATTCTCGGGGCGGCAGCCGCGGTCGCGAACCAGCCAGTCGCGCACGATTCCTTCCACGACGCGTTCGACGGCGAAGCCGACTTCAGGCGCTTGCGCCGTGAAAACGAATTGCTTTACTTGCTCCACGTGCGGCAAGTAGCCAACGCAGCAACCGCCTTTTTTCAACGCTCCGAATGCTTGCGGCAATAACTTGTCGCTGTCAGCGCAATCAAGAGTAACGAGATCGACTTCCTTCTGTTCTATGCCGAGCGCGGCGTCCTTCCGAATGATTTCCACGACGCCTTCAAGCCCGGCTTTCTTCGCGTTGCGCTCAGCCAAGTCCGCGAAATCCTCTCTCGCTTCATAAGAGTAAATCTTGCCTTGCGTGCCCACGATGTTCGCAAGAAAAACCGCGAGCCAACCGCTGCCCGCGCCCACGTCAACTACTTTGTCTCCACAGCCCACGCCAGTAAACGCCGCAATGAGTCCCGCGTCTTTAGGCAGAATCACTTGCGGCCCGCGCTTTAATTTACGGTAATCGTTAAACAAACCAACGCACCTCTGAAATCTGGAAACAAACGTTAAAGCCCCGGGAGGGTTATTGATTCGGAATAATAAATTGGGGGGTATCAAGGCAAGAATCCGTAAAAATCGCTATAATGTGGGTTAATTTTTTATTTAGTGCGAACATTACTATTCTTCATGACCGTGAACACGACTGGGAGAAACGCGCCGTTACAGATTAGCTCAACCCCTTCGTCATTGTATTCGCCTAGCTCTTCTTCCGCAGTTTCTCAACCTTCTTCAGGGTATGTTATACGAAACTTAGATAAGTATAGCACTGAACTGCCTGGAGCAAAACAATATAATTTCGACCCCTATTCTACTCCCGCTTATCCAAATTACGCTGGCAATACTTCCGCTGGAGGAAGCGTTGTTAGCACTCCGGGAACGGGTTCGCCTGGTTCCGTTGCGCCTGTTTCTTCGCAGTCGGTTGGTGTTCAGCAAGCTCAAGCGAGCGAGCCGCAGTATACTGGTGGAACGAAATATCGTTCGGATTACGGTGGGCAAGTGACGAATCCTGCTTACGCGCCTGGCGCGCCTGGTTACACTGGCGCGGTTGGTTACGTGCCGCCGCCTGCTAGCATGAGTTACTTTCAGACGGGTGCGGGCGTCGTGGGTTTAGTGCCTGGCGCGCGGTTTCGTCGCGCGTCGACTGGTGAAGTGTTTACTGGGCGCGAAGGCGTTGTTGAAAGACGCGGTTTTCGTGACGCGGTTGGCGGCGGGTATAGTAATCGTTTGGTTTCAAACGCGTTCACGTCATCGCCATGGGAACGCGCGTTAGCGGCGAAAGGCATTTCTCCGGTGTTTTGGGCTGACGAGAGGTATTCGCCTGTTAAGATTGATGGTAAAACGTATTGGACGCGTAAAGAGTATTCGCCTGTTGACTACATGGAAGGGCGAGCGTTAGCAGAACGTTACTCGGCGGATGTAGCGGATTACGAGATTCAAGCTAAAGCTTATGAAGATTTAATGAAGTTTGAAACAATTGGTTATAAGAGTAGTGCGGGCGACGTGATTGCGCCGGGCGACATTAATTACGGTGCGATGACGCCAGCGCAACGAAAAATGTTTACTCCAATTGTTTCGGAGGAGGCGTACGCGAAACTCGTGCCGATTCAGTTGAATTTAGATGTTTGGCGGACTCAAAAGTTGCTGCCGACTGAACAACAATTAATTCAACGAAATATTTTTGGGAGTTCACTAATTATCGGGAAAGAGTTTATTCCTCCGGTTGCGGCGACGCAGCGTAGTAGAGAGTTTTACTCGTCTGGGCAAAGCGTTTCCGTTTCTCCTGCGAAGCTAGCTGCTGTGGCAGCACAAAACTTTGAGTACAACGCTTTTCCGTTAGATGAATTTGGTAACGCTAAAAATATTACTCCTTCTTCACCTAAGCAAGCGTTTGGTTACTCGCAAGCAGTCGTGAAAGGAGGTTACGTTCCCGCGTTGTGGGGAGCTCAACGACGTTACGAGTATTTTCAATCACCTGGTTACAGGCAAGCGCAGTTAGAGTCAGCAGCGCAAGAATTGCGTGGTGCGCCGTTCGAGGAACGAATGCGTGTTAATTTCGTTAGCATGATCACGAATCCGAATCCCACTGGAATCTTTGTTGACGTCTTCAACATCGCTCGCGGCCAGAAAACAAAGTATTCAACGCTGGAAATATCGCAAGCGGAAACGTTGATTGCCGGTAGGCAAGCAGTCGCAAGCGGAAACGAAATCGGTTTCGTAGTTTCGCCAGTTCTTGAGTTCAAGTCGCCGTTAAGCATTCCGTTTTACTACGCTGGCGGCGCGTTAGCAGGTGGCGCAATCGGTTTCGTTGGAGTGAAGGCAGCGTCGTTGTTGCCTTCTGTTCCGTTGGTTAGTCAAGGAATTAATTGGGTTCTCGGCAACCCGAAGACAGTGCAAACCGCGTTAGCAGTCGGCGGTGGAGCGTTAGTGACGCAGCAAGCTATTGGTTACAATAACGTTTTGACGGAGCAAGGTTACTCGGGTTCAATGCGCGCAGCAAAAATCTCTAGTTCCGTATTGGTTTCAGGCGCGAGTTTTTACGCTGGAGTAAAAGGTTTCCAGTCAGGATTCGCTCCTTACGCCGGCAAGATTTTCGCGCCTCGCGTTCGAGTAACTGAAGTTACTGGCTTGGAAGTGCGAACGAAAACAACGGTTGTCGGTGATGAAGCGTTTCAAGTCAGTCGCACGACTCCAATCACGAAGAGTTACGTCGTGAAAGCAAGCGACGCTCCCGCCCAACAGTTGAGCGGGAAAGGTTTTTACGAGTACGAGTCAACGTTAAACGTCAAGCAACTAGGTGGTGAAGCGCGGTTAACACGAACCGCGTTCGGCGAGTCGAAAGGCGGGTTCGGCGATCCAGGTGTCGTGTTAAGCACGCGCAACGTTCAACAAGGAGCTATCTTTCAGGGTCCAGCAAAGCAAATCGCGTTCCAACAACTCGGAGGACGCTTGAAACTCACTGAAATCGATTTTGAAGCTGGAAAGATGCCTATAAAAGGCACTATTCAAACAGGCGGGAGTGAAAACGTTGTTGGAACCAGCGTTTTAAAAATTGGTTTCGATGCGCCGGTAATCAAGTACGGGCCGAGCGTGAATGCTGGCGCGGCTAAGTTGTTTTCACTAGAGTTTTACGGTGAACGCCCGATTCAAGCGATTAAAATGCCTGGCGGCACTCATTTAACTGGCGAAATCTTGTTTCCGAAACTCTCGCCTGGAAGAAGCGTGTTGACTGGAAACGCTGTTAACGTCGGAGGAGGATTAATACAATCAATGGGAGTGCAAGCGCAAACGGTTTCAGGCGGCGCCGTCACCGCGGTTTCAAGCGTTCAACGCGCTGGATTTAGCGCGCCAACCATGGTTATGGCGTTTACTCCTTCCAAACAAGTTTCTCGAACGCAAAGCGTTGCGCTGCAAGCACCGGTTAGCGTTCAAACGCAACGGCAAGCTGTTTTCACGATTCAAGCGGTTAAACCGTTGCAGCAAAGCGTTTACCGAACGAGTTTAATCGAGTTACCCCAGGTAAAACAACGAGAATTCTCTTCTTCACTCGTTATCCCGAAGAGTGTTTCAACGCAAACCGAGAAAACGAGTTTAATCGAGTTACCCCAGGTAAAACAACGAGAATTCTCTTCTTCACTCGTTATCCCGAAGAGTGTTTCAACGCAAACCGAGAAAACGAGTTTAATTCTTCTACCGAAAACAACGCCGCAAGAAAAAACTAGTTTACTGGAAATAACGCCTTCAAAAACTTCAACGAAAACGTTGACTACTCTGTTTGGCGGAGGCGGATTCGGTTTCGGTGGCGTAGGCACTCCGCAGCCAGTGGTTCCGCCGTTCGGAATGTTAGGAAGCGGTTTCAGCGGCGTTGGGTTGACGCCGCGTTCGCGCGGGACTAAGCGTCGTTTGCGTTACCAACCCGACATCACAAGCATCTTGACGGGATACACGGCGAAGCGTGCTCCGAAAGGAAAGTTTAAAGGTTTATTCAGCGGAATCGAGTTGCGACCAGTAATTAGGTGAACAACAAAATGCGCGAACAAAACATTGCGGAAATGATTTGCCTTGGCTTCCCAAACTTTAATCGACGCGTAAACCAACACGACTACAAAGTTTTAACTTGGTACACGACGGTTTAAACTTCAACCAACCTCGCTTCTCGCTTCCTGTTTCTCACGCACATTCCCGAACGATTGAGCCAACTGAAAAACTATTCCAGCATTCTCCTTCACGTCGGGCCCAACAACCTCGCATTCAAACGCGTGCGCAGAAACATTTAGCGTAACGCTAGGCATCGCTCTTGACTTCGGTTGCACGCCAGCACGGCATTCAGGTTCGTCATCGTGTTCTTGCTCCTCCGGCGCGAGTTCAAGCGACTTCAACTCAACTTTTTTTTCATTCATCAACAATCACCCGCCAAAATCACGACGTCATCACCACGCGCGCCACGACGCACGATTACCTTACCGGCTTCCCGCAAACGCTTGACTGCGTGGTGAACCGTGCGGTGCCGCAACAACGCGGTTCGCCCGAGTTCACTCTCGTTCAACGATCCGTTCTTCGACTCCCGCAACTTGCAGATGATTCGACTGCAAGCCAACGAACCACAAACGAACCTTGAATCCAAAAATCATTCACCTAAAATCCCGGTAGTTTCCAAGCACCGAGTAAATCAAAACGAAGGCGACCACGAACGAAACAATCGCGAAGATGACGATGTTAACCGGATTCGAAGTCCAACTCGCGTTCCCAAACACTTCAACCAACGGCGAAGGCGTCGGCGTTTGCACCGTCGAATTCAATACCGCGTCCGCAACCGCTTGCAATTGCAAGTCAAGCGTCGAGTTCATAACTTTCCCACCTCTTTACGTTCACTAGGGAACTCCGTTGTGAACACGCGTTTCTGCACTCTCCCTTCCCGTAACAATTTTTGAATAGTCTTGTGAACAAACCCGAGCGACGCCTTGCGAACCTTGCGCCGCGCAGTCACGTACTCAACGCGCCCAGCAATCGCGCGCAACGTCAAACCTTGCGAGTACGCGCCGGCAACCGCGTCTTCCAAACGCTGGCGCTCCAACGACGAAAGCAACGTCGCGCGACCAATCAATTTCTTTTCAAGCACGCGCTTCGCGATGCCCGCGCGCACTCGCTCGCTGATTAAGTCGCGTTCGAACTGCGCGAAAGTCCCAACCATGTTAAAGAAAGCTCTGCCTGCCGCAGTCGTCGTGTCGACGCGTTCAGTGTAACTAATGAAGTCGATTCCTTTCTCCCGAAAGAAGTCAAGCGAGTCAACGAGGTGCTGCAAGCTCCGGCTGAACCTATCAAACTTCCAAACGAGAACCGCGTC
>CAZOKY010000038.1:7587-9576 GCA_964580705.1 Microcaldota archaeon
GATTCGTTCGCGTCAAGCTCACGCTGCATGAGCGAGCGAATGAACTCCGTCGGCTTCCCATAACCCTTGCGCCGCGAAAGCATTCGAAAGCGTTCATGCAATCGTCCAGTAACCCGAACGGAAAGCACTCGACCCGCTTCCTTTCCTTCCGGCATCGTTGTTTCGTCAACCAATCAAACCACCTTTGCGTTTCGTTTAAGTTTTGTTTAGTATTCCGTTGTTCTCTCTGTTGTTTCCGTATTGTTTTCGTTTAAGTTTCCCGTTTGAAGCACTCTAGCAACCGTTTAGTATAGCCTAACCCCGCGCGCGCGACTGTTTCTCTAATGATTTGAGAAATAAATCGGGGTTTCCCCTTTGTATAAGATGTGTCGGCACTGAAAACATACCAAACAACCCTTATGCTTTGAGTCCCGTTTCGTTTGTTTTTTGTTGTTGTTGCTGTTCGAGTTGCTTCGCTTTGAAGTCAACCTCCTGCTTCGCACGCGAAAGAATGAACGCCTTGAGTGACGTATTGCTCGTGTCACCCAACAGGCTGAACAACAAATCCTCTTGTACTCGACTCAACCAAAACGTCTTGTTCCCGTTTCTCGTTACCATTCTCAAAACACCTCATAACTTTCAAACAACGTAATCGCGTTTGCTTTTCCGCTTGCCCGGCTCGTAATCGCTTGAAGTCGACAAGCGCCTGTCTTCCTTGCGTTGCTCCCGCTTCTCCTCAAGCGTCTTATGCAGTTCGTACGGCTTCTTACTCGCAACATAAACCGTTTTATCGGCTTCCGGCAAGTCATCGAACGCAAGCCAACCAATGTAACTCGGAACCTCTCGGAGAGCATTCATCAACTCATTCATGTTCGCGAGCGCCATGTTGTTCCCAAGCGCATTATGAAGAATCTCGCTTGACTGCCTGAAGTGGTACGGGTCGAAACTGAACGGGTCGGGATCACCCTTGAAGATAACCGCGCGGCCTCGCGCGACGACGTGAACCCAAAACGTCGTCATGTTCCGCAACGCCGAGTCAAGCGAACTGAACAAAGGAATATTCCAAATAATGCAATTCGTCTTGTACCGAATGAGCGCGACCATCTCAACGATTTGAATGTTGCGCGCCGTCATCGCCTGCCGGCTGTGCGCGAGCCTAATCGCTTCATCAACCACGAAAACGCTTTGCGGCTTCTCCTTGAAAACGAGTTCATGCAACTGCTCGAGCTTCGGGTCAAACAAAACGTGCTCGTCGATTTTGAAGTTCGGGTTAATGTCCTTCCCAAGCTGCAACGACAACATCGACTTACCCGAACCGCGTTCGCCAGTAATAACGATAATCGCGTCCTTTTGATTCCTCAACCGCTTGCGAATCTGCCGAGCAAACCACTTACGACGACGCGTCCCGCGTTCCTCCGGCGAAAGCTCGCGCTCATGCGCGTCATCAATCGCGGCTTCCTCATCATCATCACACGCGTCCACCGACGCGTCCGTAGCGGCGAGGGACGCCGCCACGTTTTCA
The DNA here is from genome assembly GCA_964580705.1 of Microcaldota archaeon. Lineage (GTDB taxonomy): Archaea > Micrarchaeota > Micrarchaeia > Norongarragalinales > Norongarragalinaceae > CAITNU01. The sequence goes on from CAZOKY010000038.1 coordinate 9,089, forward strand.
AGTTGATTTTCCATAATTTAGTTTACCTCAATGCGCGCGTGACGCAAGCGCCGCACGTGTGCGGGTACTTCGCGAACCGCTTGTCGCGAGAATTCAATACGAACGACTTCCCGCAAACCTGGCACGACACTTCAAATTTTCCTTGTCGTTCTTCCATTCGACTCACCCCGCTTTTCCTCAAAACTCTTAACGCGTTTACGCCAAACAACGAACACGAAACCAACGATTAAACTTCCCACCATCGCCCCGAAAACCCGCGCGGCATCGACGCCACCGCTCGACACGTCAAAAAACGTGCTAATCAAAAAACTGATTGCTCCAAACAAACAAACCGTTTTCAATTCCGATTTACTAAACTCAAACAACTTCATTCACAAACACCTCGAATCCATTCTCGTTTTTGTGCGGCGAGCGAGAGCCGGCGTTCTCAGAGGTGAAGCTGGAACGCAATTGCTTTCGCGCGCCTGAACACAACATAAATCACCAAA
>CAZOKY010000039.1:0-9567 GCA_964580705.1 Microcaldota archaeon
GCCCGCTTGCGCGCAAGCGCGACGAGCGCCGTGATGAGTGACGGACGGTCTGATTCCAATTACTGTGTCTGAGCGCCGAAAAACACCGCTTTAAAAAACACTGCTTTAAAAAACACTGGAACCTAATGCGAATCTGATGCGGACAATCGACTAATCGATTGATTGCTGAGGTGAACTGAATGAAGGCTAGTTCGTTGTTTTGTTCGTTGTTTTTGATTGCGGCGCTGCTGTTGTTCGGCTGCTCGCAGCCGACGCCGACGGCTTCGCCTACGCCCACCGCCGCGGCAACGGCGATTGCGACCGCTACGCCTACGCCCATGCCGACGGTGGAAGCTTCACCTACGCCAACGCCTTTTCCCGGCTTGAAGCTTGATTACGAATTGCAGGGCTGGGGGCCGATGACGTCTTTCACAGTTTGGTTGACTGAAGAAAAGAACTGCGACGGCAAAAAGGCGTTGAACGGTTTCATTCAGAATTTCATGGGTGCAGACGCGCAGAACTACGCCGCGCAGAAAATAACTGTGTACGAGGACGATGGAACAGTCGCTTACTCGAACATGATGGACAAGAACAAGCTGGCGTTTAACGACGCGAAAACGCAGGCGGTTGATTTCGATTTCCTGCTGACGCTTAACGCGTTGTTCGCGGCGGACGGCCAAAACTTCAACGCGAACGCGGTCTGGAGCGAGACGACGCCGACTATATTGAACAACGTACAATTCGGCGGCGGCGACCCGCAAGACATTTCAGTGTCCAAAACCGGCGAAAGCAAGCAGTACGCGAAACCGTGCGTCGAATTCGCGTTGATACCGAAGAACGGGGGCGCGATAACCGTTTGCGTTGCAAAACCGGGCGGCGATTTGCCTCAACCGTTCAACGTTAACTTTGCGTCGGGTTCTAATTCAGGCAATAATGAGCCCGAAGTGAAAGTGACTCTCAAGAAGGCGAGCGTTGAGAAACCCTCTCTGCCGTTCTACGCGCAGTGTCTCGAAATAGTCAAATGCGCGGGCGTTACTCCCCCGACGCAGCAGGAACAACAGGCTTGCCAAGCCAAGAACTCGGAATACGAGCCGACGCGCGACGACAAAAACTGCATTACCAAGTACGAGTGCAAGACCGTCCGCGACATAGTCCGCAGCCAACTTGAAGGCAATCAGAGGCCCGGTTGCACGGTTTCGGAAGCAGTGTTGAGCGAAGCGGTTAAATGCCGTGAAAACCACCAGAACTGGAACGGCGTTCAAGGCAATGACGGTTGCATAACGCAAATCACCTGCCAGTAACAAGTAAACCAAACAGGCGTTGAATTGACGTATGAAAAAAACCCGTTTTTTCGCGTTTCTGGCGCTACTCGCTTTCGCTTTACTTGTAGCGGGCTGTGTTCAAACTGAAGGCGCGCAAAACGCGCAAGACGGGCAGAGTTCACCGTTCGCGTCTGCGTCGGCGTCAGCTTCCTCGATTCCTTCGTTTTCCCCATCAGCAACCGTAACCGCAATCGCAACCGCGAGCGCGGATGGCGCCGGCGGCGTCGTAGACGGTGCGGAAACTGCGGGTGACGAAACTGCGGGCGAAGGCGGGTTGCAGTTCGAGGATTGGACTGCTCCCGATGGCTCGATTACGCTGCAAAAGCCCGTGGGTTGGACTGCCGTTGAAAGCCAGGTGGACGCGTGCACTATTAATTGGGCGGTTACGAATCCCGGCAAGACGAGCGAAGTGTTCGCGAACAACCAAATACTCATATTCAAGTCGGAAGCGGCGCGCCAGATGTACGAGCAGTACGGTTTAACTGGCGCGGCAATCGCCGCCGCACCCGTATCGAGTTACTTGAACGCCGAACAGGCAATCGCGCAAATCGTGGCGCCGCTTTCTGATTCCAGCGGTTTCGAAGTCGTCGCGCGCGACGCGGAGGCGTCGCAACAATTTTCGCAAGAGGCTTGCTTTGCCGGGCTGGCGGCTTGCGACGCGCAAGCGTTTGAAGCCGGGTTTTCGCACGGCGGAGTCGCGATGAGGGGCGCGTATTTCGCTCAATCGTTCGATTTGGGTGACGGCGGCACTTGGTGGATTAACTTGTGGGGTTACGCTTCGCCTGCGGCGGAATGGAATGCTTCACGGGGCACGCTCGAAAAAACTTTCGCGTCCGTTAAATACACTGATTCTTGGGGGAAGAAATGCGGAAGCAATGCGGATGACGCGACCGGCATCATAAGGGACGTAGTTAAGACCCGCCAGGCGGCATCTGAAAAAGCCGCTCAAGAGTGGGACGAATACATTCACGGCTGATAATTTTTACGCTGCTACTCATTTCCTAGGAAATGAGGTCTGTGTCTGGACACTTTGTTGGTCAGGCATTGCAACTCAAGCCAAGCGGACGGTCTGACTTTATTTTTTACGCGACGACGCTATTCTTTCACGCGACGCTGAAAATCGCTGAAAGCGCCATTCAGTTTCCGCGCAGCTTAAAAAAACTTTAAATACGATTAACGCTTTCGTTAGCTTGATAATTGCGAAAAACGAACTGCGAAAGACGAATAGGATTGGGGGTGTAATGGCTTTGCAGCATAGGCTAGTTTTCACTGGTTTGGTTTTAGCGCTTGCAGCGTTGTTGTTCGTCGGGTGCTTGGGCGGCGCGCCTGAACAGCAAGGCAATACGACGCTTGCCGCAACCCAAAACACTGGTGCGCAGGTCGGCGCGTCGACAGGCACGACTGAAAACGGGGCAAGCGGGCAAGGCGGGTTGACTACGACGAAGCCGGGCTTGGTTTTCACGGACCCGGAAATGAAAGAGTTTTACGAAGCCGCGCTGCAACCCGAACCAAAAGCGACTACTACAGACAAACTCGATGAAGCATTCCTCAAAAAAGAAATCAGTTTAGAGGAATACGCGCTTTACTCGCTTCAAGTTTTCTTCGAGCCGAGCGAAGTGCCTTCCGAGTACGCCGGCGAACAACCCGTGGTAGAGGATTTAACGGACGAATTGATGCTTGCCTACGAAAACTGGGATTCTTTCTCGCAGGAAACGAAAGACAAGATGCGGGACTGGGTGTTCGGGAGGGACGAAGCGGGCGTAACCGAAATCGACATTGAAAAAGCGGTTTTGAATTCCGCGAGCAAGATTTCTTTCAGCGGCCGCAAAGCGTTTTTCGCTCCAGGCTGGAATTTGTATTCCTTGCAGGCGATTCCGGGGAAAGTCAGGATTAAAGTGTGGATGCCTGCCGACTGTTCGCAAGCCGAACTCGTACACGTGGCGGATCAAATGAGAGTCATTAAGCAAGCGATGAACGACGCTTGGGACAAGTACAAGGCGTTTTACGGTTTCGAGCCGTCCGACGAAGTTATTTTGTTCGTCGACAAGCTTCCCGCAGGCGTGCGAGGTTCGGCTGCCCGGAGTCCCATAAGCAGCGACCCCGTAGACCGTTGCCGGTTGACCGTCGACGTCAACAACACGGGCGAAGACAAGCAAACGAAGTCGACGTCGGTTCACGAGTTGTTTCACTGCTTCCAGTACTACCTTCCTTTCAGGAACTTTACTAATACCGACGAGAGGTGGTTGCGCGAAGCAACCGCGAAGTGGTCCGAACACTTCGTTTACCCTGACTACAACAAGGAACACTCGTTCCTCGGACAGTTTTTCGAGACGAGGAATTGGAAGTGGGTCGACGTTAAATCGCATAAGTACTACGCCGACTATCCTTTCTTTTTATTCCTCCAGCAAGCGCGCGGAGAAGATTCGATCGCAAAAGTTTTGAAGGACGCTAAAAGTATGGGCGTCAAAGGCGCGTTGAAGTCGATTAACGAGTACGAAGACGCTCACGCCGAGTACTCCGTTTGGAATTGGAATAAGGACCCGATTCTGCGTTACAAGGATTCGCCGAGTTTCCCGGATAACGGCATTGTAGGAGGCGCGTTGATAGTCGGAAAACTCGACCAAGTTGCGCAGTACGACATGGTTTTTCAAATGCAGCCGGGGGCGGCGAGCTACCAAGTTTTGGAAGTAAGCGGCGACGACATCAAGAAAATCAAGTTTTCTTTTCCGGATAAGGACAACAAGCAGCAACAACGCCGCGCTTTGATTAAAATCGGGGACGTTTGGACTGAAGAGTACTGGAGTCCTCTTGAAGAAAAAACGTTTTGCCTTGACAGGCCGAGCGAGAAAGTGGATAAACTCGTGGTGGTTTACTCTAACTCGGATTTGGACGCGTTGAAGAAGATGTCTTACAAAATCGACACGACGGGCGAGTGCCCGTTTGAAATAAGCGGCGCCACCAAAATCACTTTAAACGTCAACGCGGGGGAAGTCAAGCAAATTAGCGGCACGTTGACTTCCAGCGACGTTTTGGAGTACTACGAGGACGAGTACGGCGGGAGTTACAAGATTAAGTCGCGCAGCGTGTCTTGCACTTTTTCCGAACACTCGGTTATGGACTTCGGCGAGTACGGCATAACGACTATGACCCGCACGGGCGGGGGTTCCACGTCCGAAACGTATTCCGACTTGGCGGAAGCGCCGTCCAGAATCCGGTTCGATTACGAAGACAACGAAATCGATTTCTTTGTCAAACCGGACACTCAAAACCCGGAGTGGGCTGCTTACAACGTTCACATGCGGACGGTAATACCCGGTTTGTCCAGCAGCGAGGCGCAGGACGCGGAGAAAGGCGTTTGCAACGTTTTTTTCAGCGACGATACTTTCCTCGAACTCGACTCTGACAAGTACTTCGACGGCAGCAGGTTGAAGGGAGTTGAAACCTTGACTTCTGAAGGCGGGTCAACCAACACGCGGCTGGAATTCGATTACGTTTTAACCCAGCCGCCGTGAGAACTATTTTCCGCGTGGAACCGCGGCGCGTGTCTCCCAAGGTTAATATTCTTGAAGCGCTTTAATGCTAAATTGAGCGTTTAAGTGCTCTCAGGCATTTCCGCGGAAACTAGCTGCATGTCCTGGCGTGTCGTCGCTCAGGCAATGCAGTTTCACCCAAGCGGACGGTCTGAATGTTTTTTACTCTGCCTTGGCGGTGTTTTGTTTTGAAGCGCGTTACTCCCTGGTCGCATTACCTCCTCGGCTTGATTGCCGCCGTATTCGTACTGCAAACCGTCGTCCCCGGTTTAACCGAGCTTTTCTGGCTTGACCCGAAAAACCTCGCCGCAAAACCTTGGGGCTTGCTAACCTCGATTTTCCTGCACGGAAGCATCACGCACTTGTTCTTCAACGGATTCGCCTTACTCATGTTCGGCCCGTTGCTTGAATCGCAGTTGGGGTCCAAAAAGTTTTTCTCGCTTTTTCTCGCGGCGGGATTGGGCGGAAGCTTGCTTTACTTCGCTTTCTACGCGTTGGGCTTGAGCGCGGGAGTCCCCGCGTTAGGCGCGAGCGGAGCGGTTTACGGCGTTCTCGGCGCGTTGGCGATTCTCGCTCCGAACATCGTTGTTCTCGTCTTCTTTATTCCGATGCCTATCCGCCAGGCGGCGTTGGTTTGGGTTGCAATAGAATTTTTAGGCACTTTCAATCCGGCGAGCGGCATCGCGAGCGCCGCACACTTCGGCGGTTTGATTGTTGGCTTCGCTGCCGCCAAATTTTTAAGCGGAACCGCGCAAATAAAGATTTTTACGTGAGTTGCGCGAGTTACGTGATTTAAGCGAGTTGAACCGGTTCGCGGAACCGAATAAAAAACGGGCGAACGCAAAAACACGGGAAAAGAAGTTTTACGGCGGTCTTCCTTTTGAAAGCCCCCACGAGTAAACGCCTATTATCACGGGCTTCAATATTACCGCCGTCGCTATCAACGCTGAAAAAAGTTGTGCGCTGATCAAGCCCTCCGAAAGCAGGATGTATTGAACGACGAGGCTGGTGCTGAACCTCACGCTTAACCCGACGCCCATCAACAGCGAGTACTTCGTTCCCAACAGTTTTCGGAATAACGCGAATGAAGCGAGGAGCTTTGCCCCCAACGCGACTGTGACGAGCGCGAGCACAAGCAACGGGGAAAGCGACAGCGCGTCAAGCGAGACTTCGCCGCCAACGCTGAGGAAGAACAAGGGCGCGAAGAACACGTACCCGAGGAAGTCGATGTCTCTCGCGCCGTCCTTCAACACTTTAGGCGGAAGACAGTGCCTGCTGAGCGCGCCGGCGACTATTACGGCGATTGGCGCCAGCTCGGGAAACGTCAGGTAGCTCGCGGTCACGAAAACGAAGAATGCGGATATCACTACGAGGAAGTGGACGTACGCCTCGCGCGATTTCTTGAGTACGCTCAAAAAAACTTTTCTGAGGAGAAGGAACAACGCGGACAACGCGATTATTGCGGCGATGCCGTACGCCACGGGTTCCAGCGAAGGCAGTGCCTTGGAGTGAGCCGCGGCGAACGGCAGGAGAACGACCGCCACCAGCGTCGCAAGCTCGATTATGTCGTCGAACGTGCCGATTCCGAGGGTGAGTTGCCCGAATTTCGTGTCAAGCACTTTGAATTCCTTGAGTATTGGAAGAAGAACGGCTTCGCCGACGGTCGCGAAAGACGTAGCGACTACTAGCGCGACGACGAACGAGTTGTTGACGAATGCGGGAAAGAAAAAGTAGAGCAGGAGCGAGACCGCGAGCCCTTCACCAATGATTATGCCTACCGTGCCGAGCGCGACGTAGCGCTTGAGCTTGATTATTTCCGTCAAGTCGAGGTTGAACCCTATGAGGAAAAGAATTATCAGGAGGCCGAGGTTTGCGAGGACTTGAAACGAGTCGCTTTGAATGCCGGCAGTCCAGCCGAGCGCGGACAAGACGATTCCGAAGAATAGCGCGGCGAACATCCACGGAATCTTCAAGTACTTCTGCATCAGCGAGCCCGCGATCAAGGAAACGAGGTACGCGGCGCCGACGAGGATGATTATGCTTTCAATTGCCATGACGTGCTATACGCCTTGGTTATTTTAATTGGTTTCTGCGATTACGCGATTGCGCTCGCTTCAAATTTTCGTGAACAAGTACAGCCCGAAAACGATGAAAATCGCTGGAACGAGCCAAGCGCCGTACTTTTGCATCGCGCGCCCAACTGGCGCGAGCACTTGCTTCGTCTGCTTCGGCGCAGCCACGTATACGAACAGGGGCAAAAGGCACGGCGCGAGAAAGAAGAAGTCCGCGACGCCGATCAAAGCGATTTCAGTTGCGTCGGAAATGCTTGCGGCAGCGATTTCGCGCACCGCCGCGAGATTGAAGAGTACGGCGTCGAAGTTCGTGGCGTTAACGAGAAAGCCTATGGCGAAGAGCGCTAGCGCGCCGCTGGAGGCGATTCTCGCCTGGCGCTTTTCTTTTTTAGCTTTCTCCGAATCCGCGGTTTTCCTGAACAACGGCAAGGCTTCCCAAACTCCGAACGCCAAAAGCGCGAGCGCCAACGCGAAATCAAGCTGGCGGGCGTAAGCGTGCGCGGTTTTGGAGAGCGATAACGCGCCGTTCCAAGCTTCCGCACCCGCCAACGCAATTGCAACTGCGACGACTACGCCTCCTAGAGTGAACGCGATGAGCCGGCCGAGCGGTTTATTGCTTCCGTTTTCGCTTTCGTTTTCTTTTCCCGTGAGAAGCGAAACGGATATGGCGAGTATTACTGGCGATAGCGTTGACGCCAAACCTAGTCCTATTACGCTGATTAAGAGTTCAAGCATTTCGGATTCCGCGTTTCAATACGCGGCGCGGATTTAAAACCAGAAGCGAGACTATTTTTGCGTTCAACCCGAAGGCATTCCGCCTCCTCCGGCGTCGGGAGGCATTCCTCCGCCTGCGGGTCCTCCCCCACCCATTAATCCACCGAGCAGTCCCCCAAACCCCGCATCCGGAGCGTTCATCGTGGCGCTTGAAGTCGTTTCTGCAGTTGCCGCGTTGGATTGAGTCCAACTGTTAAGGTAAAGCAAGAGAATTATTGTTAGCCCCACCGCCAGAATCAACAGAATCGTTTTTTTCGAATCGTCCAAACGCGTTCACCCCTGAAAATATATCTGTCTATTTTTTTACCGCGATAAAACGCACGACAATGCGCCGCCATTTGCGGCTTCGCACGTGCCCGACTGAATTCCACTGGCTCCGCCGATCCTGTTTTTTTCCGTTCCGTTTCCCGTCCAGTTTCCGTTCGGCGCAGCGGCAGGCGGGATTCCCGCTGGCGTGTTTCCTTCGGACGGATTTTCTCCCGTAAAGTTTCCAGGCAGGTTCCGGTTTTCAGGAGACCGCATTTGCACGACGCAAGCGTCTCCTTCGTTTTTGCCTTCGCAAGCAGTCAAGGCGGCTTGCGTTCGTTCCTGTTGAATAGCCTGCATTTGCTCGGGAGTCGTATTTGCAAATCCTCCGTTTTCCCCGCGGAACTGTCCGCCGCCTTGCGGAACTCCGTCGTTCTGCGCGCCGTTTCCTCCGCCCAATTCAACGCAACCCGAAAAAACAACGGATGCCGTTAACAACGCTATTAACGCTATCAACGTTAAGACAACCGGTTTTGAATTAGTTGAATTCTTCAAATCCATTAAATTCATCAGCTTCGCCTTTTTGGTTTTAACGCGGATTTTAACTTCCGAACGCCGTCGGGGATGCATGCCGTTTTGAGGAGGCGCGTTAGACGGCATGCCCCGCGGCGCGTGCGAGCGTTCGATTTTTCATTTTATTTTTTTCTTCATAATCCTGTTTAACCTAAAAATTCATTCGTAACTCAAGGCTTCGACCGGCTGCAAACGCGAAGCGTTGCGCGCGGGAATGATTCCTGAAACGACCCCAACGATAACGGAAAATGCGAGTCCGATGGCTAAGAGTTCTATGTTGATTACGCTCGGGACGCTGAACGCGACGAGCACGAACGACAAGGCAAGGCTTAAAATGATGCCGAGAATGCCTCCCACGAGCCCTAGCGCTGCCGATTCGAATAGGAACAAGCGGAGGACTTCCACGTCTTTCAAACCGAGCGCCTTCAAAATCCCGATTTCCTTGATGCGTTCAAGCACGCTCATGAACATGGTATTAGCCACGCCTATAGCGCCGACGAGCAAGGAAATCGCGGCGATTCCTCCTAGCAGGTACGTAAGCATGTTCGTTACGTCAGCAACCGTCGTCTGTAGGAATGCGGCAGTCGTAATCGTGAAATCAGGTCTATCCTCGGTGACGTGGTGCAAAGCGAGCAGTTGTTCGTTCATCGAAGCCGCAACCGTGTCCGCGTCGTAGCCGTCGAGCACGAGCACGAAAAACATTGAGATCGTTGACGTGTTAAGCACGGTTTTCGCCACGTCTACGGGCACGTAAATCGCGTTGTCGGAAACCACCATGGAACCGCTCGTCGAATTCAGGAGTCCGACTACGCGAAACGAGTAAGTGTCGTTCGCGCTGTTAACGATTTTCACTTGCCGGTTCAGCAAGTCCTGTCCTTGAAACAAGCGGTTGTAAACGCTCGCACCCACGACCGCCGTATACTTGTCGCTCGGATTCAGCTTGCGGCCGCTTACGAGCGGAGTGCTCGCGCTTAACTCGTTGAACGCCGCCGGATCGACTCCGACGATTTGCACGCTGGCTTCACGCCCGGACAAGCTTATCTTCACTTGCCCTTGAATGCGTGTATCGAT
>CAZOKY010000040.1:0-1545 GCA_964580705.1 Microcaldota archaeon
GCAACGCCCAGCGTTACTCCAACGATTTCGTTGACGCCGACTCCGACTGCTACGATGACTCCAGTTCCAACGCCGTCAAGCTTAGCTTTTACTCCGACCGTCACGCCGGTTGCGACGCCGCGACCGTCAATCGACGCGCCATCCTCAATCACGGCGGGCGTTATCGACATTCGTTGCCTTGCCGAATTCGAAGTCGGGAAACAAAAAATCTCGGTTTTCGTCGACGGTTCGCCCGCGGCGGGCAAGCTTTCAATAAGCGACGGCGCAGGCCGAAGTTTCGAACGCGTTTTAGAGCGCGACGGCTCGACCGAGTTTTACTTCGACAAGCCAGGCGAGTGGGTTTTAACGTTCGGCGGCAGCCGGAAAACGCTGCGCGTTCGCGAACGCGACGCGTTAACGGCTCCGGTTTTAAACGATTTAAGGAATAACGAAGGCGTTGCTGGTTCAGGCGCTTCCAGCGTTACGGGATTCTTTTTCTGGGGCGTCGCGCCCGAGTGGATTGCAGTCGCGCTGCTGCTGCTTGCGCTCGCAGGCGTCGCGTACTACCGTTTCTACTATTCGAAGCCGCGCTTGCGAAAGAAAATCGACGGCAAACGAGTTCGTTTGGAAGTGAGTTCGGGCGGCCGCTCGCTTGAAGACGTTGTTTTGACGGATTACGCGCCCGACGAAGCAAGCGTTTCCGCGTTAACCGAGAAAGCGAGCGTGAGTGAAACCGTTACGGGGAAAGTCTTGAAGTGGAAACGCGATTTGCTGCGGTCCGGTGAAATATGGTTGATCGAATACGAGTTGAACAACGCAAGCGGAACGCGAGTCAAGCGCGCCGAAGCGGTTGCGAGCGCGAACGGAAAACGCGTTTCATTGTTTTCGTGAAGCCTTCAGTGAAGCATTAGAAAATTCGCGTTGCTCGCGCAATGTTTTTAACCCTTCGCGCAGTGACTTTTTCTCGTTAAGCTTGCGCAGCGTAAAGCGGGGTGATTCACGGGCATGGCAAAGATTAAGAATTTTGTTTCGGCGTTGGCTTTCGTCGTTTTCATCGCAGTGTTTTTGTTTGCGGCGGGCTGCGTCCAAGAAAAACAGTGGCCCGTGTCGCCTACCCCGTTCGTCGCGAGCGTTGCGCCAGCCGCGTCAACAAGCGCAAGCCTTGCGCCAACGGTTTCGTATACTCCCGCGCCGACGTCTTCGCATTCGCCGACTCCCGCCGCGTCGCAAACGCCTACGCCGGTTCCGTCTTCGTCCGCGCCGTCGTGCCTGCTTACGGCAGCGCCTAACTCGTTCGTAGGACCCGCGACGGACGTGGTTTTAGCCGCGGCATTCAATAACTTGCCTTCAGGCGTTTCCAGCGCGACGTTGAAGTGTTTCTCAAGCGATCCCGGGCAAGTCGTTTCAATCGGTTCTCAAGGCGGCGCGTTCCGTTCGTGCGCTTACCCCGCCGCGCCCATAGGCGGCGTGTCTTACGAAGCGAGCGCTACCGCTGGAGGCGTTTCCTGCACTGCGCCGTTGACTAACGGTTACAACGGGTTGGCTGCGCCCGTGATTTCAAGCGTC
>CAZOKY010000040.1:1645-9488 GCA_964580705.1 Microcaldota archaeon
TTTATTCTTCGTGGCGCGCAGGCGGCTTAGTGAAGAGATAGTATTTCGCTTCCCCTTCCAGCTCGTGCACGATGCGGTCGACGATCAAGTCCTCGATGTGCCGCAAGTGAGGCACGCGGGCGCGCAAGTCTTCAAAAGACTCGAATTTTTTTCGGTCGCGCGCGTCGAGAATAGCGCTCAAATGCTTTTTTCCTACGCTAGGAATGTGTTCGAGCGTGTGCGCCCGAATGTTTATCGGCCCCGCGCGGTTGAAGAAGTCGACGAAAAACGCTTCCTTTTCCTTCACCGTTTTCTTCAGCAAGAGCTTGGCTTCGTTTTGCGCGCTCGACGTCAAATCGCGCCACTGGACTCGGCCTTTCACGTGGTCGATTTTGTCGCGTTCGCCGCCTCCGATGTAGACTTTGTCGCCCGCCTTCAGTTTCGCTTCCTTTTTCGGGACGACTTCGAGGAGCGTGAAAAAAGTTTCACCGATGACTTGCGCTACGGGTTCGCGTTGCGCTTCGCCGCTTTTGCCGTACGGCAAGTAGTCTAAGACTAATGCGTTTTCTTCGCGTCGCTCCATTCTACCCCAACCCTTTTTTTCTAATCCTTTTTCCCTTTCCGTTGTAAACTTATTGTTTCAAGGCGTTAAAAAAAGCTGTTTTTCCGGTTTTTTCCCGTTTTTTCCGGGGTTTCCGTTTTTTCGCGCGCCTGCGCGTTTACTCACTTTTTCGCGGGCGCGTAATCCTTCACGATTTTCAGGACTTGCTTTGCTTGCTCCGGCGTGGCGCCGCTCTTGTCGCCGCCCGCGATTATGGCGCGCACCTCGTTTTCGAAGCGCGGCACGTTGTTGATTACGCTCGCTATCTGCGTTTCGTTCAAGAAACCGAGTTTTTCGAGTTCTTTCTCCATTTCCTTCGCGTTTTTCTCGTTGATCAAAGCGAATTCCTGGAAGTAGGCAAGCGTGTTCTGTTGTTCGTAGCCTAACGGCCCTTCCTTGTTGCGTTTTTCGAGCAACGTTTTGGCTTCGGGAATCGAAAGAGTCTTCTCGTTTTTGGCATCCATTCGTTAAACACCTTTTTCTTCGCAGCGCTTTTTTTTCTTTACGCGTGTTTTCGCTTGTTTTTTCAAGTTGGCTTCAAATGCGCGTTTCCGATTACGAGCATCTTTTGTTTTCCGCCGTCCTTCAACGCGACTTCGAAGCACGAACCGCGTTTCGCGGCGATTACGCCCATGCGGTTGTTGAAGCGCAGCGTGTTCGGCATTCCCTTGCGCACGCTTGGATTAACGTGAATGCGTACGCGCGTGCCGACTGCGTATGAACGCAGTCGCGCCGCGGCGCTCAAGCGGCCTTGCGAACGCATGTTTCTGCTGCGTTTGACTATTCCTCCGTGGCTTTTCTTCATTTTTCTAGAAACACCTTTGAATTATTTTCTGGTTCGGCTTTAAATGACTTCGCTTGCGCGCTTCCGTGCCGAAAACGCGCCGAAAACGCCGTTTTCGCGCTGGTTCAGCATTTTCCGCTTTTTTCGCCGTTTTTCGCCTTCCGCGTCAGCGCGAGGGGTTTAGTATAGGAAAATGCGCTTATATAAACGTTTTTAAACCCCCGTATGCGAAACATTTATAAATGGATCGACGGCTCTTCGTTTAAAAAGGTTGGGGGAAGTTGAACGGCGGGACGTTTGCGGAAGGGTTTTGACTGGGAACGGGTGGTGTGAGAATGGCGAAAAGGAAAATCAAGATAAACACGAGCTTTAAAGTGGAGAATATCGTCGCGAGCGCGAACCTCGACGTCGAGCTCGACTTGTTCAACATCGCGATGAAGGTGGACAACGTCGAGTACGAACCTGAACAGTTTCCGGGCGCCATCATGCGTTTGAAAGACGTAGGAACTACGCTGCTTCTCTTCAAAAACGGGAAAGTCATTTGTTCTGGTGCTAAGAGCGAGGCGCAAATCGGGCGCAGCGTGAAGCGCGCGGCGGAATTGCTTCGCAATTACATGAAGCCTCACCCGAAAGAGTGAATGCGGTTCAACAGTTCGAAAAGCCGTTCAAGCGAGGAAAGAAAAACTATTTAATCGCTAGCGCCTAGCCTTAACTGTCGAAGGGAGGGGTTTGGTTGTGAACAAGAATTCCGCTTTAGTTTTCGTTTCGATTTTTTCTTCGTTTATCTTGCTTGCTTCACCGGTTTCGGCGTTGGTTTGCGGGAACGACGAAGTTTGCTTGTATTCTGGCGACGAGTCCACGAAGATGTACGAGAGGACGGTTTCCGGTTCGGGCAACGCGGTTGCTACGGCTTCAAGCGGCGCGCCGGTTTCAGTGCGCGAAATCGAGGCGCTAGCGGGAAAAATGCCTTCTTTTTACGATGCGACTTTGAGGCAAGGCGGTTGGTGCCAAAAGTTTTTGGAGAACGACAAAGGCAAAGACAGCATTTCCGTTTACGAGACGCGGGCGAAGCTTGCGCAGCGTTCCTGGGAGGAAATTCTGATGCAAGTTTCGAGCGAGACTGGCGTGAAACCGGAGTACCTGTGCGTGCTGCTCAAACGTGAAAGCGGGGGAAGCCCGCGCACAGTCGGCGGCGACGGCGAGTGCGGCGCGTTCCAGACGATGCCGCAGTTTTACGCGAACTACCGAGATTATTGTTCGAAGTGGGGCGGCGAATACGGTTTCGTAAAGGAAACGTGTTCGCGCGAAAAGTGGGGGAACCTCGCGTTCAACGCTTACCCGAGCGCGGATTTGCCAGAGAGTTTGAACGACCCGAAAAGTTGTTTCCACCCGTACAATTCCGCGATGGCTGGCGCCATAGAATTCAAGGAAAAACTGGACGCCGACCGCTGCAAGGGAGACGTTCACTGCGCTTTCTGGGGTTACAACGGTTACTCGGACGCGGGAAGGAAGTACGCGGACCGCGCGATGGTGGTGCTTCAAAAAGTATACGATTCTTCAGTCGGTTAAATCAGTTCCGAATCGTTTTTTTATTTTCGGCGCGGTTGGACAATCATTATATTCGTTTTCTGCGTTAACTTGATTCGGAAAAATTTTCGCGGATTCGAGAAGGCGGTTTGAAAATGGCTAAGAAAGTAGTGGTGTATTCCACGCAAACGTGTCCGTACTGCGACATGGCGAAAGACTTCTTGAAGGAAAACAAGATTGCTTTCCGCGGTGTCGACGTCGGCGCGGACAGTGCCGCGGCGCAGGAAATGATGGACAAGAGCGGGCAAATGGGCGTTCCCGTCATCGAAGTCGACGGCAAAATAATTGTGGGCTTCGACCGCGAAGCGTTGAAGCACGCCCTCGGATTAAAGTAATTCCAAAAGTTTTTGTTTTTTAATTTTTGTTTTTAGAGGATTGATTTGGGTTGTCTAGCGTTAACATAGCCGTGTTGGGTGAAGACGCGCAAGGCCGCGCCGCAGCAGCCGCGGCAATCGCGAAGAAGAGCACGGTCGACGACCTCGGCTTTTACCACACCGTGTTTCAAGGAAAAATCGCGAACGTCGTCGAAAGCGCGGCGTATCCCGCGAAAGTCAGCGCGCTTCTGCAGGCAATAGTTTTGTCCGACTGGAACGTCGTCGTTGCCGATAAATTGTCGCCCGCGCTCGGCGAAACAATCGTCGCGCTCGATTTGCTTGGCGCTAAAGCGGTTTTCGTGAGCGACTCCGTTGATTTCGCCTCGCTTCTTTCGAAAACCGCGTCGCTCGGCGCAAGCAAAACGTTCACGGATTTCGAGGAAGCGAAAAACTTTTTGTTGGCGCAGGAAAGCGCTGCGCCGGCTGAAGGCAGCGCGGTAACGCTCGTCGACCATTGCTTCGAAGTGAAAGGCGTGGGGACGATTGCGCTCGGCTTCGTGGCGCGCGGCACCGCTCGAGTGCACGACGATTACGTTTCGCAGCCGTCAGGCAAAGGCGTGAGCGTGCGCAGCATTCAAATGAACGACGCTGACGTGCAAAGCGCGCCTGCGGGAAGCCGAATAGGTTTCGCTTTGAAAGGCGCGGAGTCGAAGGACGTGAAGCGCGGAGCGGTTTTCGCGAAAGCCGACGATTCTTCGATTAAAACCGTGAAAGAATTCGATTGCGTCGTGAGCGTCGCGAAGTTCTCGCGGCAATCAATCGAGAACGAGGCGGTGCTTCATCTCGCCGCGGGTTTGCAGTTCGAGCCTTGCGCGGTTCGTTGTGACGCGCCGATAGCTCCTGGTAAGTCGGGGAAAGCGAAAATCGTTGTGGACAAGCCGTTTGCGTTCGATGGAAAGCAAGGAATGATTTTGTGCGATTTGAACGCGAAAGCGCTGCGCGTGCTCGCGGGAGTAAAAGTGTGATTGTTGCAAGCAGGCTTCCCAACCGCATTATAAACTTTGACGCGCAGAACTATTTCATTCAAAATAGCCTAATTAAACTCGTTTCATTAAACCTGTTTCAATTACTATTCTGCGTTAAACCGCGCTAAACTGCGTTAAACTACGTTAAAGAGTTGATTTCAAAAAATGGATTTCTCGAAAATGGCGTTAAAACCAAGTCTCGTGCGCGCGTTGCTCGAACTCGGATTTGAAAAACCGACGCCCGTGCAGGAACAAGCGATTCCTTTGCTGTTGCAAGGCGAAGACGTGGTAGCTCAAGCGAAAACCGGAACGGGCAAGACGGCGGCGTTCGCGTTGTGGATTCTCGAACGCTTGACGCCGGAAAAACGCGTGCAAGCCATCGTTCTCGTTCCAACGCGCGAACTAGCAGTGCAAGTGACGCGCGAATTCCAGAGCATCGGACGGCACACTACGCATTTCGCTGTCGCGGTTTACGGCGGAGCGGGAATGATGCCGCAAATTCAAGCGTTGCGCGGCGGAGCGCAAATCGTAGTCGGAACGCCGGGACGCATTATTGACCATCTCCAACGCGGAACGATGAATCTCTCGCACGTACGTTTTTTCGTTTTAGACGAAGCGGATCGTATGCTCGACATGGGTTTCGTCGAACCGGTAACGCGCATACTCGAAAACGTTCCGCGCGAACGCCAAAGCGCTTTGTTTTCGGCGACGATGACGGCTGACGTGGAACGATTGTCGGACCGCGTGTTCACGCACGAGCCGGAATTCGTGAAAGTCAGCAGCGATTCGTTGACGGTGGACAAAGTTTCGCAGTACTACGTGAGCATGGATGCGTTGCAGAAAATGCCTGCGGCTTGCCTTTTACTTTCGACGCGGAAGCCGAAGACGACGATTATTTTCGTTCGCACGCAGCGCGGAGCGGAAAAACTTTACGACGGACTTGGAAGACGCGGCTTCAACGCGGTTTCGTTGCACGGCGGACTCGCGCAAGCAAAGCGCGAACGCTCGATCAGCGCCATGCGCCAGGGACGCGCGGCGGTTCTCGTCGCGACTGATGTCGCGGCGCGCGGGCTAGATTTGAAAGACGTGGATTTGATTATAAATTATCAAGTTCCTGAGGAAGCGGAGGCGTACGTTCACCGCGTCGGCAGAACGGCGCGCGCCGGCAAAACGGGTGACGCTATAACGTTCGTTTCCAACGTTTCGGAATTGAAGACGCTTAAAAACATCAGCCAACGAATCAACGCCGAAATCTCGGAAATCAAACTCGACTTGCCTAAAATCGAGGGCGGTGGCGGAATGCAATTGGACCGCTTCGGAGTGCCGCGTTACTTAAGTCACGGCGGGCGTGATGACGAACGCGGCGGACGCGAGCGCGGTTTCGGCGGCCGAGTCGGTTACGGTCGCGAGCGAGGCGGAAGCCGCGGCGGCTTCGATAGGCATCGTCCCGGCGGCGCGCAGCACGGCGGAGCTCATTCAAGCGGCGGAAGCGGTTTTCACCGAGGCCCCAAAAGGGATTTCCGCGGGCCGAGACGCTGAACTGCGTTGAACGTTTGCGGTTTATTTTTTCGTTATCTTGCGCATGATTATCTTGAAGTTCAACGCTTTGCCGGCGAGCGGGCCTTGATTGCCGTAAGCTTCGGCTGGCGTCAAGTGCACGTTCTTCGTTTCGCCGACCGTCATTCCTACTACGCCCTTGTCGAATCCGGAAATCATTTGCCCTGCGCCAACAGTGAATTCCAGCGGCGAATACGACGGCCGCAACGGCAAACCTGCTTTTTGCGCTTCTTCCTTGATGGATGTGTCGAACACGGTGCCGTCGTCGAGCGTTCCCACGTAATCTACCGCGACTAAATCGCCGTTTTGTGCTGTCACTGAATTACCTCCTTGAGTTGCTTGAATCGAAGCGCCAATCGTTGCCGCGGCTGTCGCGTTCGGGTTGTTCGTCGTTTCCTGTGCGGCGCAGCCGAACAATAACAGCGCGACCAGCATAACCAGCATTAACGCGGTTTTCTTCATTTTCACAACCTCTTCTTTTATTTCTTGTTTTTTATTTCTTATTCCTTGTTTTTATTTTTTTCTTCCCAGTACGCTTCCGCCGTCTTCTCCATTTCTTCGAGGCGGTCGTAATAATCCGGGAATTCGCGGAGATGCGCCAACGCGATTTTTCCCGTAGTGAGCGGGTCGTCGTTCGTCACGTTCGTGTCCGCGTCAACCGTCCCGTGCTCGAGTTCGACGTCCATTCCGCGCCTGAATTGGTCTACGTCAAACTCGCTCCATGAAACACGAAGCGCGTCACCGATTTGCTTAGCTTGTTCCTCGGTAAACCGCTTGCGGTTTTCATCGGTCATCTCATTCACCTTCTTTGCACCGCCGTTTTTTCATTTGTAAGCGGTGTCGCGTTTCTTCAACTTCACGAATTCAACGAATCCGTCGCTTTCGTTTATCTTGTAAATAATCCTGTAAACCAGAAAACGCTCTCGCAACGAACCTGCAAGCGGCCCCGTCATGCGTTTTCCCCGTTGCGGCGCCGCAAGGATTTTCTTGATTATTTTATCCGCAACGTCCCGCACCGGCTTGTCCAGCGCGTTGAAGTCGCGGGCGAATTCCTCGGAGAAACGCGCGCGAAAACGTTTTCCGGAATCTTTGGAGTCCGAAGTCATAGTTTAACGCCCGTGCGCCTTGCGAATTCCTTCTCGGAAAGCCATTTTTGTTTTCCTGAAGCTATTTCCGAGTAAACGCGTTCGACGTCTTGAGCGTCTTCAGCGTCTTCAGCGGATTCAAGCAAACAGTAGCGGTCGTTGAGCGTGATAAGCGCGAGGCGCAGCGCTTCCGCCTTGGTTTTCGCGTATCCCAGGCGAACCGCTTCCCGCAGTATTTTTTCGGTCGCGCCTTGAAAATCCACGTTTACGTAACCCAACTCAATCACCTACAATAAGCTTAGTAAATTTGTATTAATAAGCTTTTTGATAGGAAACTGTAGGTTGGCGATTAAATGCAGGGAGAGGGATTTGAACCCTCGAACTCCTGAGAGACGGGATAACTTACGCGCTCTCTTGTTTTTTGTTTTTTCCGAAACAGCGTTTAACCGCTTTTCCAGGGTCTTAAGTCCCGCGCGTTTTCCAGGCTCCGCCATCCCTGCGCGTTTAACATTAACGCTGACGCTAAATATTAATTCACTCGCGTTCAGTCGGAATTGCCTGAAAAGCGATTTTCTACTTGCCGCTTTTGACTTCCTTCTTGCGCGCGCGCTTCGGTCGTAACCCCGTGTAATCGCACTTCCGGCATTTTTCGGCGTGCGCGGGGTTGCGCGCCTTGCACTTCTTGCAAATCCAGATTTTAGTCAGCGCCCTGTCGGCTATAGGAAATTTTCCCATTTGTAATCACCAAACTGTTTTTCGAGTCGTTTCCTCTCTTCACTCGTTTTTCTCTTGAGAGGGAAATTATTTATACCCCGCATTTAATAACTTGTCGCTGTCGCCTCCGTAGCTCAGTGGTAGAGCGCTTGCATGGTAAGCAAGAGGTCATGGGTTCAAATCCCATCGGGGGCTCT
>CAZOKY010000041.1:0-9045 GCA_964580705.1 Microcaldota archaeon
AACTGCATCGCGAACGCACGCGGAATTTTTCCGTTGGAGTTCACGAGCCGATTCGGTTACCCCACGCTCTCGCTTTTCGCGGAAGGCGTGACCATGCCTTGGGGAGAGTTCTTTTACCGTCTCGCGCGCGGCGAAACCCCCGAGTTGAAGACGAAGAAAGGCTTCCAGATTTGCGTCGTCATAGCCGTCCCCCCGTTTCCTTTCGAAGACTTGGGGACGTTCAAGAAATACTCGGAAGACGCGACGATCTTGTTCAAGAAATCCGATTCTCTCGAAGGCGTTCATTTGGGGGACGTGAAACTCGTGGAAGACGATTGGCGCGTCGCCGGCGTAATCGGTTACGCTCTCGTAATCACTGGAAGCGGCGCAACCGTCGAGGAAGCAAGAAAGCAAGCGTACAAGCGGGTGGGCAACGTCATGATTCCCAACATGTTTTACCGCACCGACATCGGCCTCCGCTGGCACAGGGACAGCGACCGCTTGCAAACGTGGGGCTACCTTTACTGAAAATTTACTGGAAAAACCGCGTCGTGAAACTTCTCCGTGAAACTCTCGTCGTGAAACCCTCGTGTTAGAACAATTAAACGAATTTCTTTTCCTTCCAAAACGCGCCATAGGCGCGGCAGGCGGAGCAGCGGCCGTCGCTGCGCGCGCCGCGCGTTCCGCAGCGCGTTTGCCGCGCCGCATCAGGCAAAGCGAGTTCGCCGCCGCCGCGGCGGTGCGCGCCGCTTACTGGGTTTGCACGGGTTGGATGTGGATTTTCCTCCCCCTCTACTTTCTTTCAGCAGGCTTCACGCTAGTTGAAACCGGCGCGTTAGTCACCGCCCTCGTTCTGCCCCGCATTTTGTCGAACGGCCCGTTCGGCGTACTCACCGATTTCAAGTCGCCGAAGCGCGTCGCGCTCGCCGCTACGGCGGCTATGACGCTAGGCTTCGCCGCGTTTTACTTCGCCGCAATTGCTTCGCCGCGCCTTTCGCTCGAAGCAATGCTCGCGCTCGTCCTCGCACTAGGCTTTTGCATGAGCGTCGCCGAAGTCTCTACGACGAGCCTTGCGTTCAAACGCGTTTCCGACGCGCGGCGCGGGCGCGACGTCGGCTTGCTTGAGTTTTCCAAGGCGGCTGCAATAGGCGTTTCCTTGCTTTTCGCGGGTTTTCTTTTCGCCGCGGTGGGTTACGCTACGGGTTTCGCCGCGTTCGCGGTCGGCATGGCGCTTGTTTTCGTAGCTTGCGCGCTCGTGGCTCGCGATTACAAGGGCGCGGTCGCCGAACGGGCGTATTGGCGTTCTTTCGCGACTCGCGAAATCATCTTGCTTTTTGCGGTGATGCTGTTGGTTTCGTTTCACTTCGGAGTCGAGAATTCCACGATGAGCGTTTACTCGCAGCGGGTTCTCGGGCTGGGCGACGGCGGAGTCGGCGCGTTGTTCGCTATAACTATTTTCGGTTACGCGGTATTCAATTATTTTTCCGGCAAGCGGCTCGATAATCCGGCTCTCTTCAACTCCAAGCACTTGAAAACGTCTTTCGTTATCGGACTCGCTTTTTCAGCGGTAGGTTTCACGGCATTCGGTTTCACGAGCGATTTCGCCGTCGCCGTGGCGTTTCGGTTGATGCACGAGTTGGGCGACGCGTTAATACTCGTTTACGCTTTGTATTCGTTGACGCGGATAGGCGGGGCGAGCCGCATAGGCGGTTTGAACGGTTTCTACGTCACGCTTACGACGATTGGCAGCGCGTTCGGTTCTTTCGGCGCGGGTTTGATTGCCGCAGCCGTCGGAGGAAACGCGGGGCTCACGGCTTCGTTCGTAGTCGCTTCCCTGCTCACGCTCGCGGGCGGAGCTTTGCTGCTCGCAGTGAATTCAGGTTCGCTTTTTTCTTCCCGCCGTTTCCAAGCCGCCAACCGCGCCAATACCCCCGACAGTTCTTAAAAACGATTTTAAACTCGCTTGGAGTTAGTAAACCCGAGGCGATTCACTCATGACGCTTTATTTTTCTCGGCGAGGGGAAGTTCCTTACACGGCGTTGACGATTCTCGCAATAATCACTCTCATCTCGGCCGCCTTGTTTTTCGTGTTCGGCGTGCCAACTATAGAAGAAGCAAGGCGGAACCAGAATATTTCACTCGCTTCCCCCACCCCGTATTCGTGGCTTTCGATTGCGGGCAGCTTAACGCCGTCGGCTTGGCCTTCATCGTCGGCTGGGGCGAGCGTCGCGCCTTCCGCGCCGGCGGCTTCGCTGGAACCTGAGGCTTCGCTTGAACCTTGGCCTTCGACTCCCGCCGCGCCTTGCGCGGAAACAGGTTGCTTGCCTGAGAAACCGTTTTACTGCAGCAACGGAACGAAGATAAGCAATTGCGCGAAGTGCGGTTGCCCGGCTTACCCGCCGGACTTGGTTTGCGGTATGGGCAGCGTGATGACTCCGTGCGAGTGCATTGACGTGAGTCTCATGGTTGAAAACTGCTCGTATTTAATGGGTCCAGGCGGAAACATGTCCGAAATATTTTCTTCCCCTACGCCTTCGCCTTCGCCGACTCCTCCGCCTTGCGTTTACTCGAATTACTCCGCGATTTACGGGGCTAACGCTTCAGCAGTGCCGTACCACACGGATTTCATGGCGAACGTTTCAAGCGCTTACAACCGCGTTTTCGGGAACACCTTGACGTGGACTCACCCTGCGTACTATCTCTGGGTGGGCAGCGACGTAAACAACCCGCAAAACATTATTTCGATTTACAAGGGTTACTACCACGGTTGGAGCAACAGTTACGACGTGGTTTTCAACGTTTTGGCGAACCAGTCGCTTTGCTTCAAGCCGACCGTGATTCACTATGATGTAACGGGGCCGCCTTGGGAGTACCAGTTCAAGCAAAGTTGTTGGGATTGGGCTTACCTCATCGACGCACAAATCCACGATAACGTGGACGGCACGCCTTCCAAGAACCGCGGCTCGCTTTTCGCTGAAAACGCGGCAGACATCTGCCCGCCTTGAAAAAAAAGGAAAAAAAGAAAACAGAAAAAACAGGAGAACTTCTGCGGAAATTTGACGTGACGCTTTCATGTGGATAGCTAAATTCAAGGTTTGGCACGCCGACTCGGCGGCGGTGGAAGCAAGCCGTTCCTTTCCCGAATCGCAATTCCTCACTTACTACCTCAACAATTACGACGAGCGCGGAGAAACGTTCATCAACAAAGTCGCGATTACCACTGGCCCCCGCAAAAACGATTTGCTGCGCCGCCTAGCGGAAGACCCGCGCCTCGTGTCAAAGCACGCGGACGGCGCGCAACTCTTCTACACGTTGAGGGCGAAAGACGCGTTTCACGAGTTATTGTTCGACAAAACGATTTTTTTCACTAAGCCTATTCTCGTGCGCAACGGTTTCGAGTACTGGAGCGTTGCGAGTTGGAGCAAAGCGCACTTGACCGCGTTGTACGAACGAGTGAAAGCGCTCGAAAAGCAAAAGAAGGCGTTAATCGAAATGACTGAAGTCAAGGAAGAACCGCTCGACTTGTTCCTTCCCAACGCGCTATCGCGCTTGACGGACAAGCAACGCGACGCCGTTTCCGCAGCAGTCCGCGAAGGTTATTACGAGTACCCGCGGCGCGTGAGCCTAGACGAACTCGCACGAAAACTCGGGGTGCCGCGCACGACGCTGCAAAGCCATTTGCGCAAGGCGGAACGCGCGTTAGTGCCGGCGGCAGCCAGCGACGTCGTAGTTTAAACGCCTTTAACTAGCGGTTTTAACGAACGCCGTTTATTTAAAAACAAACCAATAATAGTAGTCATATGACTGCTAAAACCTAATTTTAAGCTTCGTCGTCAATATTTTGCAACCGGCGAGTTGTTACAATCGCGTTGCGGTCGCTGGGTTGCGGTTGGTTGTTGTGGAATGAATTTAGAGGAAGTAGTCGTGATTGCGTTGGCGCTCGTAGCGCTCGCATGGTTTTTACGGCGGGGTTTCGAGGAAAAACGCGTTGAAACCGTTTCGCCGCAAGCGCGAGAGCAAGAGCAACGCGTTTTCACGATGACTCAAACGCATTAAAACGCGTTTGAAAAGCGCTTTTAATTTCGGCGGCGTGGACTTTACTAACGCGGTGGGAGAAATGGTTTTTTTCGTTGGGAATGACGAGGACGGCTCTAACTTGAGCGCGCTCTACGTCTTCTGCCCTGCTTTCGCCGCGTTGCGCGAACGCGTTGGGCTCGCGTTCACTTCGTTTATCGAGTTCAAGCGAGACCACTTGACGTGGTGGGTTGACGAAGCGCAGTACGCCGCGTTGAACGATGCGGTAATGAAGAAACTGGATTCCGACGACGAGTTTTTTTCGCTCGTCAAACGCAAGACGATCGAACTCGCTGACGAAATCTATTCTTTCTCGCGAAGCTTGACCAAACAAGCGGATTATTCGCAAGTTGAAACAAGCGAACTCGTTTCGTTGATGCGGCGCCAGTCCGCGCTCGTTTCGGAAATGCTTTCTTGGGCGCTGATTTTGACGACTATCGAGCTCCCGAACGGCTTGTACATGAACAAGTTCGACGACTTCGTTGCGAAACGCGTGAAAGAAAAGCGTTTGCCTTCTCAAAGCGATTACTCCGTCGCCCTCTCAACGCCGCTCGAAGAAAGCAACGCGAAGCGCGAGTTCAAAGGGATTCTGGCGATTGCCGCGGCAATTGAAGCGAACGCTGACGCGAAGCACGCGTTGCTTGAAAACAAGGGCGACGCCGACCGCGCTTTCGCGGAATTAAAGAAGGTTTCGCCCGCGCTCGCCGAACGGTTTGAAGAACACGCGGCCGAGTTCGGGTGGGTTTACTACGGTTACAGCGGTCCGGCGTGGAGCGCCGCGGAATTCGCGCGGGAAGCGGCTGAAATTCTCAGCGAAAAAAACGCTGCGCGCGTGCTCGCTGAAGTCGCGGAACGCGACGCCGCGCTCGGCCGCAAGCAACGAGAGTACGAAGCGTTGTTCGCACCTGCTGGAGACGAGTACGGCGCGCGGGTAGTGCGCGTAGCGCGCGGCTTGGGTTTCGTCAAAGCTTACCGCAAGGAATCAATGTTTTACGCTTACTACGCAATCGAACGCGTTCAACGCGAGTTTGCCGCGCGCGTCGGCTTGACGCTCGAGGAAGTCCACCTCCTCGCTCCGTTCGAGCTCGACGACGTCGTCCGCGGCTCGTTTGATAAAAAGCGTTTGCGCGAGCGCGCCGAGTACGTGGTATTGGAACAACTCGCGGACGGAAGCGAGACGCGCGTTTTCGAAGGCGCTGTTGCGCGCGAGAAAGGAAAAGCGTTCGTTCGACAAAAAGTCGTTGAATCGAACGAAGTTCACGGCGTGTGCGCGCAACCCGGGCACGCGCGCGGCGTCGTGCGCGTCGTAAACAAGCCTGCTGAAGTAGCGAAAATGCAGCGCGGCGACGTTCTCGTCAGCGTCGCGACGACTCCCGACTTAGTGACTGCCATGCGGAAAGCCGCTGCAATCGTAACGAACCTCGGCGGGTTCACTAGCCACGCTGCCATAGTCGCGCGCGAGCTCGGCGTTCCTTGCGTGGTGGGCACGCGCGTGGCGACGAAAGTGTTTAAGGACGGGGACGTCGTGGAAGTCAACGCGACGCACGGAATCGTAAAGAAAACCGGTTGAACGGCATGGTCAAGTGGATTTTGTTGCAGGAACGAGGGGAAGCTTACTGGCCGCTCGGTCCCGCCGCGATCACGCTTTTGTCGTCGTACACTAAAGACGTGGAAACGGTTCTCGGCGCGGCTTACCGCGAATCCGTAATGGTTTCATTGCCGCGGCACCAATACTATTACTTTCCCATCGACACGTGGAAGGCGGTTGACGAACACGTGCTCGCGCGCGTCGAGAAGAAACCGGAACTCGTTTCGGAAACGAGAAAAAAATTCGAGTCAATGATTCCCGCTTTTCGGCGTCTCAGCTCTTTGCTTGCCGCGCCGTTGTCGAAAAAAACGAACGGCGAGCTTTGGGCGCTTTACTCGGATTACTCGAAGACGTACCGCGAGGTTTACGTTTGGAGTGAGCCGTTGCCGTTCGCAATCCGCGAAAGCTTGTTCAACAAACTCGAAGAATACTTGAAACGCCTTCTTCAGCCGCGCGGTGAAGAGAAGAAGTTCGGAGAATACTTCAGCTTGCTAACGTCGCAGAAGGAAAAAACGTTTACGACTCGCGAAGAGGAAGGCCTCCTGAAGATTCTTGCACTAATCCAATCGGAAGAGTGTTTAGCGAAAGCGTTTTCCGGCAAGAGCGATGAAGCGTTCGAGGCGGAAGCGGAAAAACACCCGAAAATCAAGGAGCTGATTGAAAAGCACGCGACGGAATTCGCTTGGATCCCGTTCGACTACGGACTCGAAGTATGGCCGAAGGCGCACTTCGTTGCCGCCCTTAATGCTTTAATCAAAAACGGTTTCAACGCGGCCAAACGCTTGGATGACATCGACGGCTACTATTCCGCGCTCGAGAAAAAACAAGAGAAATTGTTTTCCGAACTCGGCGTAGACGATTACCACCGTTCTTTGTTCAAGGCGGCGCAAGACTGCGCTTTCATAATCGACTTCAAGAAAGAAGAATTCACGAAATCACACGTCGCACTGCAAAACTTGCTCGACGAAATACAGAGACGGCTGCAGCTCACTAAACTCGCAATGCGTTACACTACGATGGAGGAAGTCGAAGAAGGATTGCGTAACGGAGCGAAATTCGACTCCGCTAAGCTTGAGGAAAGGTCGCGCAACTCGATTTTTTACACTAGCGAAGGAAAATACCGCGTAATCGAAGGCGCAGACGTCGCAAAGTGGCTCGTCAAGCAAGGTTTGAAAGCGAGCGCGCAAAGCGAAACGCTTGAAGTCAAAGGCACTTGCGCTTGCGGCGGCACCGCAATCGGCTCCGCTAAAATCGTTCATTCCGCGAAAGAGTTAAGCAAACTCGGAAAAGGAGACGTTCTCGTAACTTACCAGACGTCGCCGGACTTCGTTCACGGAATGAAGCGCGCCGCCGCAATCGTGACGAACGAAGGCGGGTTGACGTGCCACGCCGCAATAGTCGCGCGCGAACTCGGAGTTCCTTGCGTCGTGGGAACTCAAATCGCGACGAAAGTGTTTAAAGACGGCGACACGCTTGAAGTAAAGGCGTCGCACGGAGTAGTACGAAAAATAAAGTGAAGTATATGGAATTCAAAGTAAAAAAAGTCAAGTGGATTCGCGTTGACGAACGCAACGACACCAGCGTTTTCCCGGCGGTTTTCTTCCAAAGCGGCGCGGGGGAAGGGCCGATGAAGGCCGCGCTCGGCACGTCGCTCGCCGCGTTAATGCAATCGTTCGAAGGCCGCAAGTGGGTTTGGTTCGAGGTTGAAGGCGATTTGTTGCGCGTTGGCACTGAATTAGTCGAGAAAATAAAGTATAACCCTGTTTTCGTGGAAGAAAAAATCAGGGAAACGTACGGCTTCGCGAAACCGCTTCTCGCGCTAACGGCAGAAATCGCTGGCGCGGATTTGACTAAGAAAAGCGATGACGAACTCGCCGACTACTACGCGGAATACGCGCGGCGGCTGGAAGCGATGAGAGGGCCCGCTTGGATTGCACCCGCGCTTGACGCAAGCGAATTCTTTTCGAATCACTTGAAGGAAATCCTGTCGGGTTACTTGAAAAAAGTCGGTAAAGAAAGCGATTTGCCTCAATACTTCGTGACGCTTACCGCGCCGAGCAAGCAGACGTTGATGGCGCGGAACGACGAAGCGCTCTTGAAACTCGCCGCTTTAATCTCCGTGAATTCCGAAGAAAAACGCTTTTTCGAAAACGAGTTGGAAGCCGTGCTTGACGGCTTGAAAACGCGTTTTCCAGAGCTTGACGCTGCTCTCGAAGAACACAAGACGAAGTTCGAGTGGCTGCCGTGCACTTACGAGAACGAGCCGTGGACTAAAGCGTACTTCGTTTCCGTCGTGCAAGGAATCGTACGCGAAGGCAACGCGGAGCGGGAACTCGAAAAAATATTGGAGAAGGAGAAGCGCGGCGAGGAAGCGCGCAAACGCGCTTACGCCGAACTCGCAATGACGCCTGAAGACGCGAAATGGTTCGACGTCGCGAGCGAACTCATTTTCTTCAAAGCCGACAGGAAAGACGTTTTCTTCAAATCCTACTACCGAATGCGCCCGCTCATGCGCGAAATCGCGGAACGCCTCGCGTTGAGCGCCAGCGAAGCGCGCATGATGCTTCCAAAGGAAATCAACGAATACTTGCGCTCGGGCTCGATAAGCATCGCTTTCCGTGACGAACTCCGCTTGCGCAGGGCGTTCAGCGTCTTATTGAGTTTCGACGACGATTCGACGATTCTCACGGGTGATGCGGCGAGGCGTTACCTCGCTGAAAACCTCGTCGAAGAAAAAACCGTTGCGGGAGAAAGCGAAAACGTGCTTAAAGGCAGCGTCGCGAACGTTGGGCACGCTCGCGGAATCGCGCGGCTTATAATGTCGCCGACCGACATGCCGAAAATGCATCAAGGCGAAATCTTGATTGCGCCCGCGACGAACCCCGACGTAGTGCCTGCAATGAAGAAAGCCGCGGCAATAGTAACGAACACAGGCGGAATAACGTGCCACGCCGCGATAGTCAGCAGGGAGCTGAGTATTCCGTGCGTCGTGGGCACGAAGCGCGCGACGAACGTAATCAAGGACGGAGACGTCGTCGACGTCGACGCGACTGCGGGAATAATCAAGATAATCAAGAGGGCGCGCAAGAGAGCGTGAAAACACTTATGGGTAAATGGGTTTTGGCTCAAGAACGCTCGGAAAAATGGCAAATCGGAATGACGTTTTTCCCGGGCGTTACGTACTCGGGCTTGATGTCGAAAGCGGTGGGAACGGATTACGAGGAACTCGTCGGCGTCTTCGGGAAAGGCGGCAGCATAAAGTTTTACTTGCCTAGCCGAAACATGAAAATCGTTTCCCACTATTGTTTGCAACAGCTCGACGAAGACCCGTTCATTCCGAATAAACTGCTTTCGAAATTCAACGCTAGAATCCCGAAGTTTCTCGAGTACGCGAAGCAAGCCCG
>CAZOKY010000042.1:0-6648 GCA_964580705.1 Microcaldota archaeon
AGCCGAGGCCGACGACGAAGAGCGTCATCGAGGCGCGCACGAAAGGGCTTTACGGGGAAGATGAGGGGAAGAAGGTGCGCCGCGCGCAGGAAAACCCGAGCATCAAGGCGGTTTACGCGGATTTTCTCGGGGAACCGCTTTCCGAAGTCTCGCGCAAGTACTTGCACACGCACTACAAGTCGCGCAAGAAGAAGTGACGCGCCGTTTTTCGTTTTTTTCTAGCGTCAAGCACGCGCGCCGCGCGTGTTTTAAACGCTCGCGCGAATAATACTCGCGCGAATAATACCCGCGGTTTTGCTTTATGGTTGAAGAGTCGAAGGAACAGTACGAGTTCAAGAAGAAAGTCAAGGAACTCAAGACGTTCAGCGGGCGCGGGACGGAGCTCATTTCCGTTTACGTCACGCCCGGCTACTCTCTCAGCGACATCGCGGGCAAGCTGCGCGACGAGCAAGGACAAGCGAGCAACATCAAAAGCAAGGCGACTAGGCAAAACGTTTGCGACGCACTCGAAAAAATCCTTCAGTACTTGAAAGGCTTCAAGCAGACGCCGAAAAACGGAATCGCGATTTTCTGCGGAAACGTCTCGCGAATCGAAGGCAAACCCGACTTGCGCTTGTTCGGCGTCGAACCCCCCGCGCCGCTCGGCGTGCAATTCTAGCGGTGCGAGTCGCGGTTCGTCATCGAGCCGCTCGAAGAAATGCTTGCGTCCGCGAACGCTTACGGGCTCGTGCTCGTGGACGGGAAAGACGCGACGGTCGCGATTCTGCGCGGCAAAAACATTTCCGTCGTAAAACGCTTGCACAGCACGGCGCAACAGAAAGTTTCGAAAGGCGGGCAGTCGGCGCGCCGCTACCAGCGCATTCACGAGGAAAGCTCGGAAGTTTACTACAAGCGCATCGGCGAGGCGATGAACGCGTTCGTCGGACTCAAAAATTTCGACGGCGTCATAGTCGGCGGCCCGGGCCCCAGCAAGGAAGATTTCCTGAAGCTCAAACCTTTCAATTATCAACTGAAAGTCATCGGCGTTCTCGACACGGGTTACAGCGACGAGCCTGGGTTGCGCGAACTCCTCGAGAAAAGCGGGGGTTTGATTCACGAGCAGGAAGCCGTGCGCGAAAAGCGTTTGTTCGACGAGTTCATGCGCGAAGTCGCGACTAGCAGCGGTTTCGCGGTTTACGGGCTTGACGAAGTCGAGGCGGCTCTCGCGAAGCGGCAAGTGAAGCGTTTGATCGTTTCGGAAGACTTGCGTTTGAAGCGTTTCGCGTACAAGTGCAGCGCGTGCGCCCGCGAGGGCGAGCGGATTGCGGAGGAGTTCGAGGAGCGCGATTGCGAGTGCGGCGGCAAGGAACAGGTCGCGGAGGAAGAAGACGTGACGCAGGCGTTAATCGACGAAGCCGAGCGGCAAGGCGTGCCCGTCGAAGTTTTTTCGCGGGAAACGCAGGCGGGCTCCGAGTTTTACGCTACGTTCCGCGGGCTCGGCGCTTTCCTCAAGTACAAGTAAGCTTGAAGCGCGCGTGAGTTTGTCAAACCCGCTTAAACCCGTTAAAATTGTTTTTTTAAACGCGTTTTCTGCCGCTGGTTTTCCTGAAAACGACTAACCCGAGTATTACGAGCGCGAGCAACGCGGCTGCGGCGAGCAAGACGAGCGTTTCAATCAAACCCCATTGCGTCGCCTGCATTTCCTCGGGTTCGAAAGCTTTTTCCGTCCAAGCGTTTTCTTCGACGGTTTTTCCGGTGAACAAGTCGACCGCGATTAGCTTGTTTCCTTTCGCGTCGAATACCGCGGCGTACCTCGCTTCGCCGGACACGGGGACGACTGCGAAAAAGCGCGCGTTCGCATTGAACGTTCTTCCTCCGCTCAGAGTCCCGTTCTCGCCGATGAAGTCGTAGTAAACGTAACGCGGGTCGTTCAACCAAATCGAGTGCACCGCCGTTCCTTGCTGCGTGAGCAGGCGGACTTCGAATTCGCGGTTGGACGGTTCCACGTAATTCGGGAGTTCGGCCAACCCTGTTTTGAAATCCGTTAAGGCGAGCTTGGTTTCCCCTGCGGCGTCTTGAGAGAAAGCGAATTCCATTACCGTCGTCTGCTCAAGTTTCGCGTTCGCCTGCGTCGAAAAGGCGATTAACGCCAGGGCCGCGAGTGCCGCGAGCGTTGCGAGCGCCGCTAGCGTTAAAACCGCGGGCAACGGTTTGCCCCCGCTTTTTTCTTTTTGCCTGTTTTCCTTCGTTTTAGTCATTTTTTCATTTATTTTCGTTGTCATTTGCGTTTTCACTCGTTTTTTCACTCGTTTACCACGTCTGACGGTTTCGGGATCGGCGTGGGCGTGACGCTCACGCGAACGCTTCGCAAGGAAGTTTCCCCGCTTCTTCCGACGGAGTTCAAAGCGAAAACCTTGTAGTAGTAGACGCCGTTCGTCAAACCCGTTTTGTTAAAGTAGCAGTAAACGCTTTTACCGCTCCCGATTTTAATCATGGAAACGTTCGCCGACTGCCACTGCAGCCTGCAAAACGAAATATCGTAAAACGCGTCGACCGCCGTAGAGTTCACTAAAACGTAATTAACGTTTACGGTTGCGTCGTCGTTCGGCGTCGGGGGAACGAACGCTACGGTGGGGCGGCTGGTCGGCGAAGGCGACGGGCTTGGACTCGGTGACGGTGAAGGGCTCGGCGTGGGTGAAGCGCTGGGAGTCGGAGTCGCGCTCGGCGCGGGCATTCCGAGGACGTGGCTTATTCTCGCTTCATCGCTCTCGTCGAAGTCGAACTCGAGTTTCTGCATGTTGCTTTGCGCGGGTTGCTCGAACCAGTTTAAGCCGGAGCCGAACGGGTTGACGTAATCGATTATTTTCCTGCACTCCGTGTTTTTGCCTAAAAGAATTGAAACGTACGCGTTGCACGCCGGCAACTGCGCCCACAAGTTCGGTTTTACGCTAGTCTGCCAGTAGCCTCCGTCGCAACAGTACCGGTCGGCGAGTTCGAACAACGCGTGCCCCAACTCGTGAGTGAACAAGTTCGTGTTGCCGGAACTGAACGCAAGCAAGTGCGTCGCGGGTTCCGCGCTTCCCGCGTACTCGTCTGACTTCACTATTACCGCGGTCGCGTCCGCGAACGGGCAGGACGCCGCGTACTCCGACGGAATCACGCACTGCCACACTCTTCCGTTGAGCGTGCAATCGACGTTGAAAGCGTAATACCAGAAATTCATTTTATCCCGCGTCTGCTCGTTCGTGAACGGGTTCTTGCTAAACAATACGCCCGTCGCGGAAGCGATGGCGTTGCGGAACTCGAGCGAGCCTTGAAGCGTTTCCTCGTAACGCGACGGAACGAAGACGACGTCGATTTTCTGCGCCGATTCGCCGTTGTAATCCAGTTTCTTGCACGCGGATACGGTTACGTTCACGCTCTCGTTAGTCGTTTCCATTCCGCCGCCCGTTGTTTTCAAACGCGCTTTGAGAGCGAAACGGCCGTAATTCGGCGTGAGCCACTCGAAAGTCCAATTGCTTTCGCCGCCCGTGAGCGTGGCGGCGTTCCACGTTTTGCCGTCGTCGACTGATATTTCGACTGAGTCGACGGGCTCGCTCGACCAAGCCGTCGCGTTCACGCGAACTAGCGCGGTTTGCAGCAAGTCGTTGTTTTTCGGGCTCGTAATCGCGACGTGCACCGCCGTAGGCGGCGTGGGCGACGAAATCGGGAAGAATTGCAGGAACAATTTCGCTTTCGCTACGCCTTCGAGGACGCGGCCTTTGTACGTGACGCCCAATCGGTCCACTCCGTTAAACGTTTCGTTGATGCGGATGAGGGCTTGCTGTCGCAACGGCGCGCCTGACGCCGCGTCGAACACGTCGATGAAAACTGATGTTTCGCTTAAATCCGTCAACTTGACCTTAAATATTTCGAAAACCGTTTCTTCCCCGACTGCGAGCACGACCGTTTTCTCGCTTAACGGCGTTGGAGTAGCTCCCGGCGACGGTTCCGGCGTGACGCTCGCAATCGGCGTAGGCGACGCTTCAGGCGTCGCGCTCGCTTCCGCGCCTCCTTCAGGGGACGGCTGGGTTTCCCAAGGCGGGTAATCGTTCCACGTCGAAGGCAATCCTTCTTCGCCGTTCGCGTAATACGCTTGTTGCGCGAGCAACGCGTTCGCGTTCGCTCCGCCTAACGGCGTCAAGCGCGCGACGAACAAACGAGTTTTCGCGGCGTCGACTGTCTTCGTCAAATTCTTGAATCCTTCGCTTTGCACCGTCACGTCTATGAACGTGCGCGGCACGGCTTCGTACGAGGCGGTTCCGTAAGCGCTTTTCTCGGCGGCGATTTCTCTTCCGCCCGCTTCCAATACGACGAACCCGTCTATTTTCTCGTTCGTCAAAGAGTTGTACAAGCGGACTTCGAACGAGGCGTACGCCGGGGCGGGGCGCGGGAGAATGAAGAAAACACCGAGAAGCAACAGCAAAAACAGCGCGAGCAAGACGACGAACGACGGGACGCCGCGCTCTTCGATGGGCGTGACGAAGTAGTCGGTGAATTCGTAGCGCCCGCGGTTTTCGAGCCAGTCGACTGCGTTGTAGTACTGTTCCTCGATAAGGAAGTAAATCCCCAAAAGCTTTTGCTTGAGGTTTAACGCCATTGCAATCGAAAATCGTTATTCGTTCGACGCATTTAAAACCGTTCGCGGCGTTTTCCTAAGCGGCGAATCGAAAAACGGGCGGGGAGAACGCAAAGTGAAGTTCAGGGAATACTCTTTTTCAGCGGAAGAATTCGTAGTCGAAGAAATCACGGGCGGCGGCGTCGTGCTTGAAGTCGGCAAGCCCGCGAATTTCGGGGTGCCTGAAGACGCCTCCATGGAGCGCGATTACTTCGCCCGTTTCATTCTCCAGAAACGGAATTGGAATTCGATGCAGGCGCTCGCGGAAATCGCGCGCCGCCTTCACGTGAACCCGAAGCGCTTCGACTTCGCTGGCACGAAGGACCGCAACGCCCTCACAACGCAGCAATGCAGCGCTTTCGCGATTGCTCCCGAGCGTTTGCTCGCGCTTGAAATCAAGGACTTGAAGATTCTCGGCGCGTGGAAGGCGCGCAGCAAAGTGCGGCTCGGGGATCTCGCTGGCAATCGTTTCACTATTATGCTCGCGCCTGAAAACTGCGGTTCGCCGAAAGTCACGCTTAACGCGAAGAAAATCGCGAAGAACGCTTCAAAGCTTGGCTATCGTTTCCCGAACTACTTCGGCTCGCAGCGCTTCGGCAGCATGCGCGGAAACGCCGCAGACGTCGGTTACGCCCTCTTGAAGAAAGACTTTGAAGGCGCCGTAAACAACTACTTGACTTTCTTTGCGGAAGGGGAGCGCGAGGACGCGGCGCGCGAGGCGCGAGCGCGTCTCGCCAAGGAAAAGGATTACGCTAAAGCACTGGAGTATTTTCCGCGTTTTCTCAAGTACGAGCGCATGCTTCTCGAGCATCTCGCACGAGTGCCGAAGGATTTCGCGGGCGCTTTCTCTCGTTTTCCGCGCCACTTGCAGCTTTTGTTCGTTCACGCGCTTCAAAGCGAATTGTTCAACGCCGAGCTCGAGGCGCGCGTCAAGGCGAAGAAGCTTTTCGCGCCGCAGGAAGGCGATTTTTACTGCGGGCGCGATTCGCTTGGCTTCCCGTTGCCTGGCGAGGCAAAGCCCGTCGGAAGCGAAGGGGCGAACGCGGACGAAGTCAAAGCGCTCGTGGAAAAAGGCGACGCTTTCCTCGTGGGAACGCTGGTTGGTTTGGATTCCGCTCCCACGCCCGCTCAGGAAAAACTCTTGAAGAAGAAAAAACTGGCTGTGGCGGACTTCAAGTTTACGACGTTGCCGTGGCTTACGACGCGAGGCGGCCGCCGAGCGTTGTTCGCGCCGTTGCTGCATTTTGCCGTCATCGAAGGAGAAAAAGAAGAAGAAAAAGAAGAAAAAAATAATTCCGTGCGCGTGCGTTTCGCGTTGCCGAGCGGTTGTTACGCGACGATTGCAGTTCAAGAACTATTGAAACCGTGAACGCAATGGATTATTTTCGTAAAATAGTCAGTGAAGTTCACTCGCGCGGGCGTGAACCTCAAATCGCGCGCCGCCTCGCGGAATTCCGGGCTTTCAAACGCGGTGGCGACTTGTTTCCGGAGCTTTGCTATTGCTTGATGACTGCGAACGCTCGCGCGGACGCGGCGTGGCGCACGCAAAAAAAGTGTTCGAACGAATTGGCGTGTTTTCCCGCATCGCGTTTGGCGAAAACGTTGCTCGCGAACAAAGTGCGTTTTCACAACACGAAGGCGAAGCGCGTTTGCGAAGCGAGGCGTTTGGCGCCCACGCTGCGCAAAACCGTTTACTCTTTCAAGAGCGGGTGCAAAGCGCGCGAGTGGCTTGTGGAAAACGTGAAAGGGATCGGATGGAAGGAAGCAAGCCACTTTTTGCGCAACGTCGGGTTCGAGGATGTGGCGATTATAGACAGACACGTCTTGCGGTTGTTGAAGCAATCGCGGTTAATTTCAAAGGCGCCTGCGACGCTGAACGAAAAAAACTACTTGACTCTCGAACGAGTCCTCGAAAAAGAAGCGCGGCGCTTGCGCATGACGCTCGCGGAACTCGACTTGTTTTTGTGGAGCCACGAGACGGGCGTAGTGTTGAAGTAACGCCGGCGCTTCAC
>CAZOKY010000042.1:6748-8333 GCA_964580705.1 Microcaldota archaeon
AATGGTTTCGAGAGCTTCCACAACGCCTCGAAGTATTCCCGAAACGATTCAGCTATTTTGTCGTTCACGATTTCGATGGCGAGCTCGTCGCTTTGCAAGCCGATGACTGTCACGTCGCTGTAAACCATTACCCAAGCGGGCACGTCGACCGGCAAAGGCATGTAACGCGCGTCGCACCCGGCGTACGCGTTGCGGTTGGCGAGAATCGACGCGTCAGTGCGCGAACTGAACAAGAGGCGGTTTTTGATTCCCGCTTTCACGCGAGTCTTGTGCCACTTGTGCCAGTAACGGTGGTATTTCTCGTCTTGGTACGCCGCCCCCAACATGTAATCCGCCGTTTCGCCGCGCTTCAAGCGCACGAAAACGTGTTCGTTAACCGCCTGCATTCCTTTGAAGCCTTTGAAGATTTGTGCTTCGCTTTGCTTCGCCGAAGCTTTTTGCGCGGCGAGCTTGGGAATCAATTCGTCGAGCTGCCTTCGCTGCCGCTTGAACTCGTTTTCCCGCGCTTCCAAATAATCTTGCAGTTTGAACGGTTCAGCCGCTTGGTAGTAACGCGTTTTTTCCTTGACGATGAACGACGCGAGTCCCTTACGCATTAATCGTTCGAGCACGCCGTAGATTTTCGAGCGCGACACGCCCGACTCGTCGGAAACGGGCCCCGTCGTGGCGGAGCCGAGGCGTACGAGCGCTAGGTAGACGCGCGCTTCCCCTTCCGTGAGCCCGACTTGCTTCAACGCGCTAGCGTCAATACCGCCTGCGTCAACGCCTTCAGTCATAATGATTGCCCTTACCGCATTCCTTTATTGCATACCCCTTAGGGGGAACATTAATTTAAACTTTGCGTTTCCGCACATTGTTTTCATGGTTTACGGGGACGCGACTACGAGCAAGGGTTGGGGCATTGACTACGAGGAAAAGCACTCCGTGATGCTCGCGGAGTCTTGGCTTGAAGCGATTACGGCGCGTCCGGGTTTGCCGGATTGCATGACCGACTTCTTGTTCGTCGCGGAAAAAGGTTTCACGACGGGGTATTGTTCGGCGAAGCAGTTCGAGAAAAGCAAGCGCGAGGGGCGCGTGTTTCTCGACGGGGTAAAACGGCGCGCGTTCGAGGAATTGTGCGCCGACGGTTTGAGTAAGGCAAACGCTTTTTTCGAGGAATTCAAGGCGTTGCGTAACGGTTTGCGGAGTTTTTCGGACGCGGAACTGCTTGCGTTGTTCGAAAAATATTTTTCGATGCTCGTTGCCGGCGAGTCTTTGTTTAAAATGTCTTCGGGGCGGGCTTACCCGTTGGTTGAAGCGGCTTTGAAGGAAGAGCTCGCGAAACGCTTCGCCGTAGACGAACTCGAGGAAAAATACGCTTTGCTTTTGACGCCGACGACTGTGGACGTGATGCAGCGGGAGGAAGCGGATTTGCTTCGCTTGGCGGAGCGTTGCGAAGGCGGCGAGGTCGCCGGCGGTTTTTCGGAGGAGGAATTGCAGCGGGATTTGCGGCGGCACGCCGACGATTACGCGTTGCTTTTCTACAATACTTACGACCGCGAGCGCGTGGACTCGTTCTTGAGGGAGCGTTTGAAGCAAGCGCGTT
>CAZOKY010000043.1:0-8160 GCA_964580705.1 Microcaldota archaeon
TCGCCCAAATCACGTTTCCCGCGCTCTTGCTCATTTTTTCTCCTTTCTCGTCGAGCACCCAACCCATCATAGCGCAAGCTTTGTAGGATGGCGTATCAAACGCAGCGCGGGCCGCAAACTGGAGGACGTAAAACCATCCTCGGATTTGGTCTTGCGACTCGCACACGAGCGGCAGCGGAAACATTTCTTCGAAAAGAGTTTTGTTCGTGCGCGGGTAACCGAGCGACGCCCACGGCGAAATCGCGGAGTCAAACCAAACGTTGAAAATGTCTTTGACGCGCGTCATTTCGCCGCCGCACTTAACGCACTTTAATTTAATGGAGTCGACCGTGTGCCTGTGTAAGTCGGCGAGTTCGCCGGGATCCTTCGTTGCTTTCTTTCGCAACTCGTCGACGCTTCCCACGAATTCTTTGTTCCCGCACTTGGCGTTGTTGCACTCCCAAATAGGCATTGGAATGCCCCAAAAGCGTTGTTGCGAAACGCACCAATCCTGCGCGTCAACGAGCCAGTTGTGGAAAGCCTGTTTTCCAAACGCGGGAAGCCAATTCGTTTTCTCGTTGTCTTCAACCATTTTGTCTTTGATGCTTTCGACGCTCAAGTACCACTGGTCGCTGAGTCGGAAGACTAACGGGGACTTGCAGCGCCAACACAACGGGTAAGAGTGAGTGATTTCCTGGAACTTGAACAATTTTCCTTCGCGTTCGAGCGTCTCGACGATTTCCTTGTCTGCTTTCTTGACGAACTGCCCTTTCCATTGCCCGACTTTTTCCGTGAAACAACCCCTTTCATCGACGGGAGAAACTTCCGGCAACCCGTATTCCTTGCCAATCAAGTTGTCGGTTTGTCCGTGTCCCGGAGCGCAGTGAACGAGCCCCGTGCCGTCCGTAGTAGTAACGAATTCGCCGAATTCCTCGTGCGCGCCGCGCGGTTGGTCCTCGCCGTTTTTCTGATTAGAAGATTCTTTAGTGGCGGTCTTGTTTTGCTCCGCCTTCATCACGTGTTTCGTGTAAATCTTGCCTTTCATCAACGGCAGGCTCATGAAAACGCGCAAGCCTTTCGGGTGCGCTCGCACTTCGTCCTGTTGCTCGACGTCGAGAAGCGATTCGTATTGCAAGCCATCAAGCTTTTTGCCGGGAAATTCCTCGAGGATTTCGTATTCGCGTTCCGCGAGCTCGAAAACCGTTTTAACGAGGTCTTTCGCGAGAATCAAAATTTCTTTGCGTCCAACGTCGTCCTGCGTCTTGACGCGGACATAAGTCGCTTCGGGCGCCGCAAAAATCGCGACGTTCGCGGGAAGCGTCCAAGGAGTCGTCGTAAAAACGAGTAGGGACTCGTTTTCTTTTTCTTTGACTTTGAACTTGACGTAAACGCCAGGATCAGTCAAATCTTTGTAAGAATCGCTGACTTCGTAACCCGAAAGCGCAGTCTCGCATTTTGGGCACCAGTGAATCGCTTTCTTTCCTTCATAGAGAAAGCCTTTTTCTTGAAGGCGCTTCAGCGTCCACCACGCGCTCTCGATGTAGTAATTCTTGTACGTAAAGTAAGGGTCGTAATACGCGCGCAACGCACCGAGGTCGCGGTAAACACCCACCCAAACTTTCTCGTTATTCAAGATTTTCGCTAGGCAGGCGGCGTCAAACTTATCGATGCCGAGCCGTTCAATATCCTGCTTCGTGCGAATCCCGAGTTCGTTCTCGACGATGACTTCGACGGGCAAACCGTGGCAGTCGAATCCCGGCTGGACGTAAGCGTCGAATCCTTGCATGTACTTGAAGCGGGTCCAAATGTCTTTGCACGTCGTTGTTTTCACGTGCCCGACGTGCGGCAAAGCGTTGATGTAAGGCGGTCCGTCCAGAAGGAAAAACTTTTTCTTTCCCTTGCGGTGCTCGCTCAAGCGTTGCGGAATCCTGCCTCGCTCCCACTGCGTTCGCACCGATTCCTCGGTTTTCTTGTGTTCGTAAACCGTTGAAAGGTTTTCCGCCTTGTTTTCCGTTGCGTTTGCCATGGTATTCGCAGTTGTGCTCACTAATATTTCACCGAAAGCGCGTGGAACAATTAGTTTCGCGCCGCTTTTAAGCGAGGATAATCGCTGCGGCGTCTTTAATCGAACAAAGTTTTTCTTCGCCTGAAAGCATATTGCGTAGTTTGACTTTTTCTTCTTTTAATTCTTTCTCCCCGACGATGACGACGAAAGCATAACCCTGCTTTGATGCGTACTCCAAGTTTTTCGAGAGCGCGCGTTCCATCAAGTCAACCGCGCAAGAAACTCCGGCAACCCGCAGTTCGCGAGCGATGCGCAAGCCGGCTTCAGTTGCTTTGATCGGCGCGACGAAAGCCCGCGCGGGCGCTTCCGTTTTCGCTTCCTTTCCTTCGTTCAACGCTTCGAGAATTCTTTCCAAACCAAAACTCACGCCTACTGCGGGAATTTTTCTTTCTCCACCGAGGAAAGCGCCGATTAGTTCGTCGTATCTTCCGCCTGCGGCAACGCTTGCTTTGACTTTTGATTTCAAGAGCACTGCTTCGAAAACGGTTCCCGTGTAATACGCGAGTCCGCGAGCCAAGCTCGCGTCAAAACGCAAATTCTTTGCTCCGAGCGCTTCCGCGTACGAGAAAACGGATTCGAGTTCGGCAACGCCTTCGTTAGCAAAAGAGTTCTTGACAGACTTCTTGACGAAAGCCAACGCTTTCTTGGTCGGCATTTCCTTTAACTCCGCCAAAAGCTTCAAAAGCTTTTCAGCCGCGGCGGCGCTTACCCCGCGTTCTTCAACGAGTTCTTTGATTACCGCGTCTCTCCCGATTTTCTCGAGCTTGTCCACGCTCAACAACGCGGAAATCCATTTCTCGCGCTCCACGCCGCAGAATTCAAGCAAGCCGTCGAGGAGTTTGCGGTTGTTAACCACAATACCGAATTCCAAACCCAGCGAAGCCAAACCATCGGATATTACGGCAATTATTTCCGCGTCAGCTTGCGCGCCCGC
Source organism: Microcaldota archaeon (assembly GCA_964580705.1). GTDB lineage: Archaea > Micrarchaeota > Micrarchaeia > Norongarragalinales > Norongarragalinaceae > CAITNU01. The sequence continues at coordinate 2,979 of CAZOKY010000043.1, forward strand.
AACGCCCGCTATGTCGACGTCGCACTGCACGAATTCGCGCAAGCGCTCGCTGCTCACGGGACCGTCCCGCCACACGCTAGCAATCTGGTAACGCTTGAACGGCATCGCGATTCGCGGGTTCGCCGCGATAAAACGGCAAAACGGCACCGTGAGATCATAACGCAACCCGAGCGGACGCCCACCTTGGTCGACGAGCTTGTACGCTTCCTTCAAGATTTCTTCTCCGCCAGCGCCTTTCGCAGAAAGCGTCCCCCAATTCTCGATGGCGGGCGTCTCCAACGCCGCGAAACCGTATTTCTCGAAAACGCTCTTAAGCTTCGCCACCGCTCCGTCGCGCGCCCGCTTCTCGGAGCCAAAGTAATCGCGCGTGCCGCGCGGCGGCTGCGCTTTAACGTCGACGTTCTCTTCCTTTGCTTCTTTTTCTTCAGTCATGACTAACCACTGAACACCAATTATTTGCAGGCGGAGCTTTAAAATACGGTATAAACGCCGCGAACGTTAACGGCTTTTTTCGGCGACTTCCACGATTTTGCGCAACGCAAATTCCAGCGCGTCATCGCTCGCTGCGAGCGACACGCGGAAAAAGCGCTGGTAGTCGCCGAACGCGGCGCCGGGCACGAGTGCGACGCCAGCTTCGTCGATGAGCGCGTTCGCGAAAGCCACGCCGTCGCCCGCGTAAGCGTCTGGGAGTTTCGGGAAAACGTAGAATCCCGCGTCGGGTTCGGCGTAGGCAAGCTTGCCTTTCAGAAAACGCGCCGCGATCTGAGCGCGCCGCAAAGACAACATGCGCGCCTTGGCTTCCGTCTCCTTCTTCAGTTCTAGCGCTTTGAGGGCGCCGAGTTGCAGGAACGTGGGAACGTTCGTGACAGTCATTTGGTTGAACGCAGTCAATTTCTTGATTGTTTCCTCGTCCGCAAGCAACGCGCCGATGCGCCAGCCGGTCATGCCGAAAGCCTTCGAGAAAGTCGTCGCAATCACGACTCCGCTTTCGAGAGCGCGGTCTCCGCGCGGCTCGAAACACAAGTCGCGGTAAGCGTCGTCAGCGAGAATCAAGACGCCTTTCTTGCGGCAAAGTTCGATTACCTGTTTTTCTTGGCTTTCGCTCCACGCTTTGCTAGTCGGGTTGTTCGGCGTGTTCATGATGAAGATTTTCGTTTTCGAATCAAACGCTGCTTCGAGCGCCGCAACGTCGGGCGCGAAACCGTTTTCGAGGCGAAGCGGAACGAGCTTGAGTTGGCAGCCGAGCTGCTTGCACATCAAATCGTAAGCAGTCCAATACGGAGCGAAAGCAACTGCGTTGTCCCCAGGCTTCATTACGAGCGAAAGAAGCGCGTAAATGCCGAACTTGCACCCGGGCGTTACTACGACGTTCTTCGATTCGCAAGTGTGAAAGCGTGCGATTGCTTCGCGCAACTCGATTTCGCCTGCGCCGCTGGAATAGTGGGCTTTCCCCGCTCGCAACGCTTGCATGGCGGCGTCGATTGCTTGCGGCTCGGCTAGCCAGTCGGGTTCGCCGACGTTGAGTTTGACGACGCGCTTGCCGCTCTTCTCGAGGGCGTAAACCTTGTTTATGATGTCGTAAATCACGTTTTTTCACCTTGGCGACTGGAAAAAAATTGAAAGGGCGCAGGCCGAGATTTGAACTCGGGTCAAAAGCTCCACAAGCTTTGGTGCTCTCTGTAAGCTGGAAATAATTCCAACGCTTAAACCAGGCTACACTACCTGCGCCACGCTTAAAGTTTGGATTCTTTCTTTTAATAATTGTGCTTTTCGCACGTATTTAGGGTTGTTCCAGCCAATCAAATCGCAGTAACGCTGAAAGTTCGCGTAACCGTACAATTGAATTTGAAAAGAAATCCATTTGCCAAAGTTTTCCGAGTAACAGCAACTAAAACCAAGCATGCGAAGAATCTCCAAAACGTCGAGAGTAAGCGGCTTAGACGCCGAAGCAACCGTAATCATGGGATAATAGTGTTCGCGTCCGTAACGCGAATAAGCTACGAGGCAGCCGTCGGTATCGAAGTAACCGCGCAAAAACGAGCAAAGAACCGCTTGATCGCTGACTTTGAATAGTTCCGGAATGCGGATATCCGTTTTAGGACTCAATTGAATTCCGAGCACGCGCGACTTGAAAGTCCACAACGCTTTAGAGTAATACTCAAAGCCGTAAGAAGCTTCGAACTCCCGAATCTTAACGTCCGCGTTGAATAGCGTTTTGTAGGTTTGTTTGACGAACCCGTCGTAAAAATCTTTCTCGTCTTTACCGCCTTTCAAACGGTAATCAAACTTGCTAGCCGAAAGAAAACCGTCGCCGATATGCATTCCGACTTCCTCTGCTAGAAGCGGGGTTATCTTTTTCGGAAGAAACAGCTCGCGTTCAACGTCATAAGAACTGAATTCTGCACGGGAAACATCTAAGTCCAAATTAGTGTTTTCGAAAGTGATTTTCGGTTCGGCGAGAATGTTTCTGGAACCGCTTAGGGAACAGTAAAATTCGCGAGTTTTTTTGCTCGAAGTGTTGTCTTCCAGTAGGGATTAGAAGTAAAAACGATTTTTAAGCTTTGCTCGACCTTGCTTCCAGTGATTCCGGTGAACGCGTATTAAAAGCCGCGCCGCCCTAAAAGCGTTAGGCGAAAACAAACGGCGAAAAATAAAATGAATTTACGCAAAATCCTGGGTTGGCTCCTCGTCGTAGTAGGCGTCGTTTTCCTGCTCCAGTGGCTCAACATGTTCTTTTCCGGCGACCCCATTTTCACGGGCTTGAAACTCCTCGTCGGAGTCAAGGATTCGTACGAACCCGCCATAATCGCAGCCGCACTCATCATAGTTGGCTGGATAGTAAGAAGAGATTAAAGAATCAGAAAAACAGAAAATAAAAATAGAAAAAAGGAAGCGCGAAACTGTTTTTTATCCGCAGCAGCAACAACACTTCTTTTTCTTTGCTACCTTCTTCGACTTCGTCTTCTTCGCTTTAGGCATTAATAACCACCTGCAAGCGTTACGCTGGAAAACAATATAAGCTTGACGCAAAAAAACGCAAAAACGCAAAAAATCAACGTTTTTTCTTGGCTTCCAACGCCATGATGGCTTCAGCGATGTCTCCGCCACTCTCCATCAACGCCGCTTCCGCTTCATCCTTACTCACTTTCGCCTGAATCGCTACGACGTCGGCATCGCTTTCCTCGCACTTTTCCGGCGGCTTCACTTCGCCGCCTTCGCTTCCCTCGCCGCTTTTTCCTTCTTCCTCGTGCACGTCGCCGCTGACTTGAAAACTCTTTTGTCCCTTCGCGTCGACGAGAGTAACGCTCGGCGAGTCAACGATTAAACGTTTTCCATCCGTCTTCTCGATTACGACGCGTGACGCGTCGATTTCTTCGGAGCGTATTCCCATTTGTTGCATGAGCTTCGCCATTTGCTTCGGATCCATCTTCGGCATCATCGCTAAAACCACCTTTTTTAGAAATCTTTAGAAACCGCTATAAGCCCGGCATCGTCAGTATTATCGAGCGGCGGGTTTAAAACGATTTTGAGCTTAAACTAAAGCGGTGGAAAAACGGTGGGAACCGCGAAGAAATACGAGTTGCTCGAACACAAGGCCGACGTGTTATTCGAAGCCAGCGGAGCGTCGTTCGAGCGAGCGCTGGAAAACGCGGCGCAAGCGCTTTTCGACACCGTCGCGAAAACCGCCAAAATCAAGCCCGTAAAGAAAGTGGAAATAAGCCAGTCTGCTTCAAGCCTCGAAGAGTTGGTGGTTTTCACGCTCGGCGCGTTGCTCAGCGAAAGCGACGCCAACGAATTGTTCTTCAAAAAATTCAAAGTCACTGGGTTCAAGGAAGAACCGATTTACTCTTGCGGCGGAGACAAAACCCCGTCGTTCAGCGTAAAAGGCGAAGCCTACGGTGAAAAGGAATCGCGGGCGCTCGGCGGCACGCTCGTGAAAGCGGTCACGTTCGGCGAATTACGCATAACGAAGCCAGACGCGAAAAAGAAAAACAAAAACTGGAGAATCCGCGTTTTACTAGACGTTTGAATGGTGGCGGAAAGTGAATAGGAGAACCATCGCAGGAAGCGGCAAGGTCGTTTACGTCGCGCTAGGAAGAAAAGGAAACGCCTACGTGAACCCGACGAACAAGTGCTTTACCGCATGCCGTTTTTGCCGCAAGAACGCGCTTCAAAAAAGCGTCGGCGCTGGCCTTCGGTTTAGTAGAGAGCCCAGCAAAAGACGGTTTTTAAGCGAACTAAAGAAAAACGCCGAAGCCCTTCGGAAAGCGCGAGAGATCGTCTTCTGCGGAATAGGAGAACCTACGCTTCCGTTTAATAGACTGGTTGCTGCAATCAAGTGGACTAAACAAACTCTTCCTGACTCTAAAATACGAATCAACACCATTGGTTTGGCGCAATGGGTTTACGAAAACCGAGACGTGACTAAAGAATTAAAGGAAGCTGGGCTCGACAAAATCTCCGTTTCACTAAACGCGTTGACCGCAGAAGACCACAACCGCGTTTGTCCGCTCGCGCCGCCGTACAGGCGCCTCCTCCAGCGGCGTGCTCAAACGCCTTTCGAAGCGGTGGCGGAATTCGTTCGCAGGTGCGTCGCGCAAGGAATCGAAACGCACGTGAGTTTCGTGGAATTTCCGGGTTTTAAAGTTAGCAGAAAAAAAGCGGTCGAGTTCGCGAAAAAACTGGGCGTGGATGGGAAAAACGTTTTAATCAGGAAACACATTTCTTGACGGAAAGGTGGTTCGAGTGAGTGAAAAAACTCAGGAAGGGAAAAACGGAAAGTACGAGCACTTGAAGAAAACGATTCGCACGATACCCGACTACCCAAAGAAAGGCATTTTGTTTTACGACATAACGACGCTGTTGCAGGACGCGGACGCGTTCCGAGAAGCGGTGCGCGCGCTCGCCGAACCGTTTCGCGGCAAAGGAGTCGACGTCGTCGTCGGCATCGAATCCCGCGGATTCATTTTCGGAGGAGCAGTCGCCGTCGCGCTGGGAGCGGGCTTCGTTCCCGTGCGAAAGAAAGGAAAACTGCCGTGGAAGAAAATCAGCGAGGAGTACGAGCTCGAGTACGGCACCGACTCGATTGAAATGCACGCGGACGCCGTCGGAAAAGGGCACCGCGTTCTCGTAGTAGACGACTTGCTTGCGACGGGAGGCACGGCGCGCGCGGTCGGGCGTA
>CAZOKY010000044.1:0-8142 GCA_964580705.1 Microcaldota archaeon
CTTTCTGGCAGAATAACGCGGTGGCGCCGCTTTTCGCGACTTTGTCCACCATGTCGCGCAACATTTTTTCTTCCTGCTCCAAGAAAGCGGTCATTTGTTCGGGCGAAGTAATGCTTATGCGCGCGTCCGTCTCGGTTTTCTCGATTTCGAGGGCGGTGTCGAGAAGCGCGATCTTGGCGTTGTTCAACATTTTCGGCATTCCCGGGTGCACGATTTCCTTGTCGACGAGCACGCCGTTGATCAACGTCGTTTGGCTCACGTCGCCTCCTTGTTTTTTCTCGATCTTGATGTAATCCTTGTCGACCGTCGTTTTCCCGTTTTTCTCTTCAGCGACTTGCAAGACGGCGTTGACGACGAGTTTCGCGAGCACGCCGTTCGTGTCTCCGCTCGTGACGGTTTTAGAGCCCATGCTGATTTGCGCGATTTCCTCGAGACGCGCCTTGTCTTTAGTCGTGACTTTTTCGCTGAGTTCGCCGAGCAGCGTTATGGCGCGCGCGGAAGCGAGCTTGTAGCCGCGTATAATAGTGCTGGCGTGAACGTCTTGGTCGAGCAAGTCGATTGATTTCTTGAGTAATTCGCCTGCTACGACGACTGCGCTCGTCGTTCCGTCGCCTGCTTCCTCGTCTTGAGTTTTCGCGATTTCCACCATCATTTTGGCGGCGGGGTGTTCCACGTTCATCTCCTTCAGTATGGTCGCGCCGTCGTTGGTGATGACGATGTCTCCGAGCTCGGAGACCATCATTTTGTCCATGCCTCGCGGGCCGAGCGTGCTCTTGATCGCCGACGCGACGGCGTAGCCGACTGCGATGTTCGTGCGTTGCGCGTCCCTACCTATAATGCGGTTGCTGCCTTCTGGTAGCATTATTACTTGTTGTCCGCCTAATTGTCCTTGCTGCATTTTATTTTTCCCTCCTTCTAACAAAAATCGCTTTAAGTAGGTTTTCTGTTTTTTTATTTCGTTTCGTCTAGTCTTGGAATCCCACCTTAAAACAAGGCGCTCTTTTTTTGAGCGCGGGTTACTATTTAACTGCAAACGGTTTTTAAACGTTGCGAAGGCGCGAGTTCGCGTTGATGCGCGCGTTTTCTGGTTTGCGCCGCTCTCGTAAAAAACGAGGGTTTTTTAATTGCGCTCGTCTGTATTTTCTTCGTGGTTTCAAGCATTGGGTTGCTGGTTTGACGAGAGTCGTTTTTTCTTTGCAGCCGAAGGCTTGTTGTCGCATAGTTTTTGATTAATTTGATTTAGGGGGTTGGTGCGAAATGATGTTGAAAAACCTTTTAATTGGATTTTTTTTGGTTATTTTCTTAGCCGGCAGTGTTCACGCCGGATTGACGATAACCTATCCCACATCCGGAACTTATCAGCAGGCGCCGACATACGTTGAGTTCGACGTTGCGCGCAATCCCGGCGGCTGGTTTCCGTGGTGCCACTGGTACATTTCGTGGTTAGATACGTGCTTTCCTTATTTCTACGGAAACACTTTCAATTGGGAGTACTGGATTGAAGGCGGACAGAAAATTCCTGGCGGAACAGACGTGTTTTTTGATCAAGACTGCAGTATTCTTCGTGGAACGTCAATCTGCAACAAACTACACGTAAGAAAAGATATTGACCCCGCCATGTTTCCGGCTGGGACAATCAAAATCTTGCATGTAAAAACTTGGCGTAGCGTTCCAGTGGAGTATTCTCCGCTCGAACGCACTGTTTCAATAACGATTCCTTCGACGATAACAGTTCAGCCTTTGACGCCGGAAGACAATGCGCAAGTGCCTTTTCCAATTCACGTCAGCTTGAAGTGTTTGGACAACGGCAATCCCGTCGACGACTGCACTTGTTCCTTCCAGTACCGCAAGGGTTCCAGAAACGTTTTAGCCCAACTAGGGTCTGCTGGTGGGGGAGTTTATGAAGGAAACTTTAACGAAAACAATTTCGACGCGGGAACGAGGTACGTTATTACCGCGACTTGCGCGAAAGTCAATGTTCCGACTAACAAGGGTTCGGCCAGTTGGGCGTTCACGCCAGTAGGTTACCAATCGCCTGCTGTGACGAGCGTGTCTGCAGAACCAAACAGTTTCGTGAGGAGCGGCAATCGCCAACACGTTAAATACACTATTAACTGGCAGGCGGACAACAACAACGCGCCAATAGCTACCGCGCTAATTTGCAATTCAAACGCGCTTCACCCTGGAGACGGTTGCACTGGGTTAAACGTGTGCACGAAGTCGGGTACGCTGTCTTCGAGTCCAATCGAGTGCGAAACCGACTTTGTTTTCAACGACGCGAACCCGACTGTGACTCACTATGCTTTCGTTTGCAGTCCTGGTTACGTTCAAGACCCGACGAAGTGTTCCGCTCCGCAAAACAACGCCGTAGACATTAGTTTGACGGGCGGCGGAGGCGGCGGTTCCGAACCGCAGAAAACCTGTGTTTTTTACGTTGACCTGGAGGGTTCGCCGATTACTATTAACGTTCCCGGAACCGGAGGGCAAAACGAATTTTCAACCGCGGACGTTTTCGTGAAGTGTTTGGAAAACGGCGTTAAAGTAGCGTGCCCCGCTTTCCCGCCTTACGTAATGGAATTTAACAAACCAACAGGAAACGTTTACTGGCAAACAACGCAGTCGAGGTATCAGGAAACGGGTTCCAAAGCAGGCGAGTACAAAAACGTTTTGATTGCCCGCCACAGCATTCGCTCGCCCGTAACCGTTTCGCTTGCATCCAGGAGTTGGAACGGTCAATACGCGCCCTTCAATTGTTTCGGAGAAGCATCGATTACGATAGGCCAGCAGACTCCTACTCCAGAGTTTTCGTGCACTGACTCTGAAGCAAGCATGATGGGTTTAAATCCGCCTACTTACAAATTCCTCAAGTACAAGGGAGTTGTAACAGCGAATTCTGCGCCTAGCGACGTCAGCCACTGCAGACAGTCGGGCGAATACTGGATTTGCAACGATTATTGTTTGACGAACAACGATTTAGTTGATTACTACTGCATTGGAAGCCCAAGGCAACCAAGTCAAACTACTTACTCTTGCAGTGGAATTTTCCCGAACCACGTTTGCAACGACGGTAAATGCGTTGCAAGCGTCGCGAGTCCTACGCCTACGATCGCGCCTTCGCCTATTCCCAGCATTATTCCGGCGAACGGTTGCTTGATTGCGCCGCAGGCGGCAACGATTCCGCAAGGCGGACAATTCAACTTCGTCGTGTCGTGCTTCGACGCCGCGAAAAAACGGACGGATTGCCCGGCGATTTCGTGGGCGACGAGCGGTTTGACGGGCGTAACGAAAAACGTTGCGGGTTCGACTCGCTCCGTGACGCTCGTCGTTCCCGTTGAAGCGATTGCGCCTCAAAACGGCAAGTTGCGCGCGAGCGGGACTTTCAGTGAACCGAATCCCGCGTTGCCTATGACTGGAATCGCCGAAGCGGGCGCGAGCGAGTTATCGTTCGCCACCGCGTTCTCGTGCGAGATACCGGTTTCAATCGAAAGCGCTTGCATCAACGGCTGGCAGACGGAACAAAGAACGCTCAGCGGAACAAGCAGGGAAGAAGTAACCGTCGGAAAATACGTGTTCAAACTGCAAGACTTGAGTCCGACTAACGCTACGGTTTACGCTGGAAGCAAATCCGGTTCTTGGAACTTGTGCAGCACGCCGCAATGCGTAGCGAGTTTGGGTGGTAACCCGCTCTTGATGCCTATGACCGCGGTGCCTGAAGAACTGGAAGCGAAAGTGTGGTTCCTTCAATACATTGCGCAGCCGGCTTCAGTCGTGACTACGCCCGTAGCGAACTCCGCTGGCGACGAAGCGAGCGAATTATCGTTCGACTCTTCTTACCCCAAAGCAGTCCTCAAAATAATGTCGCGTTGCGAAGCCGTCGAAGCGTCGTGCGCGGTAACCCCGAATTACTACAGTGCAGCCGGACCATTCTCGAAGACGTTCACCGTCGCATTCAAAAACATTTTCGGAGACGCCGTCGTGCAAGGAGGAGCTAAAGCAACCGTATACTGCAAGCAAATCGCCGCATCGTCGGAAACCGGCGTGACTCAAGAAGTAGCCATAACGCAGCAAGGCAGCGGCGGCAGCGCTTCGTTCACGTGCGATTACCCAAGCGTTCCCAGCGACGCCACGTTCTTCGTGAACGTCGTTTACGGCGCGACGAAGTGCGGCGCGCAAGTGCAAGACAAGAAGAACGGAACGGGCGGCGGCGAAGACGGAGTCCCGCAGATTTTGTCTCCCAAGAACGGAGACGAATACTGGGGCGAGAGAATCGCGTTGAAATACATTATTCCGAGCAGCGGCGGCGGAGCGTTCCAGTGCCAGTACGCTGTTTACGGCGGAAGCGAACCCGCGAAATTCAGCGAAGCGTTCGCCGCTCAACCCAACGTGGAATCAAGCGTCATGATGACGGTCAAGCCAGGCGGCCACTGGGTTGCAATGCGTTGCCAACCAATCGCTAGCGTGAAACCGGCTCCTTGGAGGACTTCGAAAATCGTGAGATTTAAAGCCTTCGAAGCGGACCGCCCAATCATTCTCGAACCTTCGTCGGTTTACCACCACTTCGGCTTGAAATCGCCGGTTCGCGTGAAATACGAAATCGCGGGAACCTCGCCGAATTACGCGTGCACGTTCGTCTTGGACGGCGCGGTTTACTCGCTGGGAACCGTGCGCGCTGGCGAAAACTCGTTCAACGCGAACCCGCCGTTGTCGAATTCAAACCAATTGTGGCGCGACGGAACTGAACACTTTTTAAGCGTGCGTTGCGCTCCGCAATCGAACACGGTTCCGATTGCGACGACTGCTGTTGCGGCGGCGAGCGAACTGCAATTCGCTTCGGAAATATCTTGGCCTTCGCTGCGTCCAGGCGAGAAAGAGTCCGCGGTGCTGAAATTCAAGGCGTTTGAAGCGGACAAACCAGTTATTCTGACTCCGCTTGAAGCGGGAACTTACAATTCGCCTACGGAACTCGCTTTCGTAATCGGAGGAACCAGCGCCGCGTATGCTTGCATCCCCGTTTTTGACGCGAGCGACGCGTCAACCGTCTACATCGCCGCAGGCGAAGTCACGAAGCTTTACAAAGCGTTTTCGAGCGGAACGCACAAGGCGAAAGTCAAGTGCATGAAGACGAATTACGCGCAAATCAGTGAAAACATTGCGATTGCCGCGAGCGCGAGCGAAGCGTTTTTCGCGAGCAACACTATTGTTCCGCCTGCATCGCAATGGGTTTCTTCGGTTGAAGTAACGTTCCGCGTAATCAACAAGAACCAACCCGTAATCGTTTCGCCGAAGCAAAACGAGTTGTTGTTGAACACGAGCGTGAATTTCACCTTCACAATTGGAGGTGATGCGCTCGCTTACGATTGTAAAGGCGTGTTGAAGTCTAGCGGAATAACTCCGTTCCAGAAGGACGTTGACTTCGGCCGCGTGACTCGCCCGTCTTGCGGTTTGCCGGGTTACTTCAGTAAAATCGTGAGCGGCTTGCCGCTCGGCAAGTACGAGGCGCGAGTAACGTGCACGCCGAACTACGCGATTTCTTGCGGGAACGCGAACGTTGCGCCTAATGAAGGTTCTGGTTCCTGCAAATCCGTTACTTTGTTGGAGTCGACTCAGCAACAACCGCGGAAAGGCGATTACATCGTTTTCTCGAACGGCTTTAAAGCGGTGTATCAAGGCTACTCGTTGACTTGGGAAGGCAGCCGGGGCGGCTACTTTTTCGTGAGCACGGCGTTCGACATCATGAATTCCGCGGGCAATAAAGTTGATTCCGCGACGTTGTGGGTGAATTACACGAACAGCACTTCGCCGGCTACGTCGGCGCCTTACGTGAAGAACGGCTTGAAGCTTTCAATGCTTTCCGCAGACATAGAATCCTTCGGAAAAACTGGTGTGTGGGCGATGAATTTCGAGGCTTGCCCCGGCGGAGTTCTCGTGCCCGCCAGCCCGTCTTCGAGCCCGACTCCCACGCCGACTGCGAGTCCTACGCCAAAGCCTTCCGTTTCGCCGCACCCGTTAACTTGCAACACGCGGTACGCTTATTCCGAAAACGCGATTAGGACTCTTCACGTAGGCGACTGTTACGACATTTCACTGCCGCAGAAGGCGGTTGACCACGGTTCCCCGCGCACGATAACCAACAAACTCGTCGGAATCAAACCTGATCCGGAGGATTCCGGGAGGGCGCTTTTGTCGTTCGACGTTTTCTACGAAAACAATTATGCGTGGACTATCGACTACTCGGACTATTTCTCCGTACCGATTCAAAATGAGGTGACGGGTGAAATTGACGCCCGCTACGATTGGTACAGCGGCATGACCGAAAAAACTTTTCATCCGACGCAGAGCTGCACGTACACGAATTGGATTTATTACGACTTGGCCGTCACAAAAATCGGCGCCGTGACCGGCGACACGATGAGTGATTCTGTGCAAATAGCGGTCAACTATCACTCGATACTGCTTGAAGGCGTAGAGCCCGGAGACACAATGGTTTTCGAAAATCATTATTTCGTCGCGCTCAACCATTACACCGACCACTCCGCCGCGTTTTTCGACGTGAAAAACCCGAGCGGAAGCAAAGTAGGCGAGTTCACGGTAACCAACCAAGGACCGTCATCGTATTCCTACTCGCAGGCGGGCATTAACGCGAATTGGAAGCCTTTGACCGTCGCCAATTGGAACGACGGAGTCGTATCCGGAGGGATTGGATACGGCGCGTGCAGCCAACCTCGCAGCGGCGCTGCACTACAACCGAACGCTTTGACGATACCCCCAGGAACCGAGTATTACGACTGGAAAAACCCGACGCTTGCAAAAAAACCCACGTCGAACCTTGTCACGCTTCCGAAAGCGTCCGCGCAAACCGCTGGCGCAACCGAATTGTTTTTCGCTGATTACACGTCTGACCCGGTTAACTTCGAAGTGGGAAGCGGCGCCGCAAGCCCGACGCCGACTCCAAGCGCGACTCCCACTCCAAGCGTGACGCCGGAACCAAGCGTTACCCCCACGCCTTCGCCGACTGTCGGCAACGGCGGTGGAGGCGGCGGCGGAGGCGGAGGCTACGGCGGAAGGTCGTGCAACAGCAACGCGGACTGCGGAGCAGGAAGCGTTTGCGTCGGCGGATACTGCGCAGGCTGCTTGTGCATTACCGACGGCGAATGCAACTTGTGCTGCATCGCCGGCACGGACAAGGATTGCACCGCGAAACAAGAGCCGCTGGGTGCGGAGCCGACGCTTACGCCGGAACAAAGCAACTTTTGGCCGACAGTCACGCCAGTTCCTTACAACCCGCAATACGATTTGAAACTCAAGTGCGCGGTAGGCGAAGGAGCAGACAAGAAAGTGACTGCCGTGCTTACCGTGAACGGAGTCGGCGTGTGCGACGAAAACATGCGTTTCAACGTTGACGGCAAAAACCTCGCGCCGGACGCGAGCACTTGCGCTGGAACCGGAACGCACTACTTCGACGTGAGCGGCCTCGCTGGAGGTGAGTTTACTGGACGCGCTTCGTCACTAGGCGATTCAACGGCTTCATGCAAAATCACGATCGTTTCAGCGGGCGGCGACTGGTTGTTGTGGCTCGTGCTCGCGCTCGTAGTAATCGCGGTTGCCGGCGGCGCCTATTATTACTACAATAAGCGCAAGCAAGGCGGAAGCGGCGGGGCGGGCGGCGATGAAATCGCGGCCGAGGAAACGACGGATTTGCTGGAATAAGCGCGAAGCCGTTTCTCTTTATTTTTTTATTTTTTAGTTTTTTTTAGTTTTTTGTTTTTTTATTTTTTTTCGGAGGGAAGTCAGGGGAAAAACCAATCCGTTGGAATTGCTTTCCCCGTTCCGTTTCTTTTTTATTCCTTTGCGTGCTTTACAGTAAGTTTTACGGTAACGCGGTAACTCTTTTCCGTCGTGTTGAAACAAAAGGTGTGTTCGGTTTAATGGTTAACGAAGAAGAATTGAAGAATTACGTTGAAGCCGCGCGCGTCGCAAGCAGCGTGCGCGAAATCGCGGCGGAAATGGTGAAGCCCGGCGCGACGCTGCTTTCCGTAGCGAACGCCGTCGAAGAAGAAATCCGGGGGGACGGCGCGAAACCCGCGTTCCCCGTCAACATCAGCATCAACGATTGCGCGGCTCACTACACACCGAAGACGAACG
>CAZOKY010000045.1:0-7964 GCA_964580705.1 Microcaldota archaeon
AAAGCCGCCGCTAGAAGAATTCTGCAGCGGCAACAAGTTTTCCGCGACAACCGAAGAATTCACCTGTTGCGAGGCTCGCGCCAACGAGAAATCGATTGCGCCGGGAACGTCGGCTTCACTCCAATCGCCGTAAAACCAACTGTCCGGATTCTCCGCGGAAGCAGAAAGGTAAGCCAACGATAATGAAGCGTTGCTAGAATTCCACGCGTGCAACGCGAGCGCCGCCGCGGCGGTAGCGTGTTCCTGCCACGCGCCGAACGAACCGCCCGGCTGCTGGCGCGATTCCAGCCACGACACCGCGACGGACGCGTCAGCCGCAGCGAACCCCGCCGAACAAAGCAAAACCGCGCACGCGGCAACGAATAAAATTTTTGACGAAGCCACACCATCACCTGTAGCAACTGTTTTAAATACTGGGTTTTTATTTATTTGGATGATTCATCCAATACGGTTCGCGCGCCATGGTTCGGCGCGCTTCGGTTTCGCGAAGAACGCGTACGGCTCGGCGCCGTCGTTTTCCGAGTGCGACTTCGCGCGCTTCCTGTGGCTGCTTAACGGCGGAAAGCGCGTCAGCCGCGGCGAAATCGCCCGCGCGCTCGGGGTTGGCGAAGGCAGCGTGCGCACCATGATTCGCGCGCTCGAGAAGAACGGCTTGATCGACGTCAGGCGGCGCGGCTGCGGAATCACCGAAAAAGGCAGGAAAACGTTTGACGAATCAAGCGTGATCAACGCAGTTTCAATTCCTCCGACCGAGCTTTCTTACGGTAAGAACGCTTTCGCGTTGGTTTTAAGCGGAAATCGGAAAGTTCACGGGCTCGTCTGGCGCGATGAAGCCGTCAAAGCGGGCGCGGAGGGCGCCACCGCGTTATTCTTCAAGGACGGCGAACTGCAATTGCCCGTAAGCGACTATTCAATCCGCAATAGCGACGCGGAAAAAATTCTAGACAAAATCGACTTGCGCGAAGGAAACCTGATTGTCTTGAGTTACGGGCGAGCCCGACTGAACGCCGAACGGGGTGCTTGGGCGGCTGCAACGGCGTTGTCGAAGGAATAACCGCCTTGTCTGCGGCGCGCCCGACTTAAAAGCAGGAGTTACGCTTCGAAAAACGTTTTCAACGCGTACATAACGCCGAGCCCGAATAAGAAAACGAGGAAGGCAACAAGCGCTTTTTTTACGTCTTCCTGCTTGTGCAACTCGGGAATCAAGTCGCTGCTCGCAATGTAAACGAAGCCGCCCGCGGCGAACGGTAGAAGAAACGCTTGAATCCATTCGACGCTCGACGCGGCGTAGAAACCGATTAACGCGCCAGCTAGCGCCGTAAGCGATGAAAGAAAATTGTAGGCGAGAGCTTTGCGCTTAGTGAAGCCGGCGTAAACGAGCACGCCGAAGTCGCCTAACTCTTGCGGAATCTCGTGCGCGACTACGGCTATGGTCGTGGCGAAACCGAGGGGCGCGCTCGCAATGAAGGAAGCGGCGATGATTAAACCGTCGGTAAAATTATGTATGGCGTCGCCTGCTAGGTTCATGTAAGCGAACGAGTGCACTTTGCAGTGTTTTGGGTCGTGGCAGTGGTGCCACTTGACGATTCTCTCGAGCAGGAAAAAGAAGGAAAACGATGCGAGGAACGCGACGGCGAAGAATTCGGCTCCGCTCGCTTCGACGCTTTCCGGAAGCAAGTGAAGAAAAGCGCCGCCCATTAGCGCGCCCGCGCTGAGCGCAACGAGGAAAACGGTGATGCGATCAAGCGTCTTGGGTTTAACCCACAAGTACGCTACGCCTGCGAGCGAGACGACGCATACGGCAAGCGTTGCTGTCATTATTTCCCAGAAAACCATTGAATGCACCTAAAAACCGCGGAATAACCGCCGAATAAACGTCGACTAAGCTTACCGCGTTTAAGCAAGCGTTTTATTTAATGCCTTCGTAGGCAAACGCGGGGTCGATTAAAGTGAAGAAAAACTTTTTTTTGTTTACCGCGGTTTTGGCGTGCATCGCGTTAAGCGCGTTAGGCGCGTCATTCGCTTCTGCTCAGCCGACGCAAGTGCGGACTAGCGTTTACGTATTGAACCTCGGCAAATTCGAAGTCAGTTCAGGCAGTTACACGATTGATTTTTACTTGTCGATGGAGTGCGACGAGGCGTGCGAGCCCGACTTCGAGTTCATGAACGGCCGCGCTACGAGCATCGACAAGCTCATAGACGAATCCAACTCGAAGTTTTACCGAATTCAAGCGAACCTTGCCGAGAATATTGATTTGAAGAATTACCCGTTCGACGAACACGCGCTTTCAATCGTAATCGAAGACAAACGGCAGCAGTCCGGGGAGCTCGTTTTCGTTCCCGACGACGCGCAAAGCGGCGTGGACCCGAACGTCGTGCTCGTGGGGTGGGAACTCAACGGTTGGAACGCAACGAGCGAAACGCACTATTACGCGCCTTACAAAGAGGATTACTCGCGTTACTCGTTCTCCGTCAACATACGGCGCATATTCCTCGCGAGCGTAATGAAAACGTTTCTGCCCGTGTTGTTCATCGTAATCGTCGGTTTGCTGGCGCTGCTCATCGAGGAACGGGACAAGTTGTGGACGCGCATCGGAATCAACACGTCGGCGTTGCTCGCCGCGGTAATGTTTCACTTGAACGTGACGTCAAGCATTCCACCCGTTGGATACCTCACGTTCGCCGACAAGTTCATGCTCGTAACGTACGTCGTACTAGTCTTGAGCTTGTTCAGCACGATTCTGATGATGATGCACGCGAAGCACAACGACGCGACGCTCGAGAAAAAGATTTACGGGATTTCTCTTTACGGGATTCCGCTGCTCACGCTCGCGGGTTACGCGCTGCTCTTCGTAATCAAGTGAATTCTGGTGAACCGCGTTTTTTAGAGGCGTTTTTTTGGCGCGCAAACGAAACCGAAAACTAAAACTAACGAAAAAAACGATTGCCGCTCCCGAAAAAAAAAGTTGCGGCGAACGCGTAGTCGTCGGGTTGAGCGGCGGCGTCGATTCCAGCGTCGCGCTCCTCTTACTCAAAAAGCTTGGCTACGAACCCGTCGGCGTCTCGTTAAAGTTTCCGGTTTGGGCGAACAAGTGCAACGCCTGCGCCACCACTGCCGGCGAACGCGGCGCGACGCGCGAAAACGCTTGCTGCACCGAAGCATCGCTGGCGATCGCGAAACGCGTTTGCGCCAAGCTCGGCGTAAAGCACGTCGTCGTTGACGCCCGCCGCGAATTCGAGCGCGGCGTCATCGATTACTTCGTTGGCGAAGCGAAAGCGGGGCGAACGCCGAGCCCGTGCGTTTACTGCAATCGCCGCGTGAAAATCGCGGAATTAATGAAGTACGCGGACGAGCACGGAATTCGTTTTGTCGCAACCGGGCATTACGCGAAAATAAAGCGGGACAAAAAAGGCGGCGCAGTATTGGCGAGGCCGAAGGATGCAGTGAAAGACCAGACGTACGGTTTGTGTTTGCTGCCGAAAGCGTGGCTTCGACGCCTCGTCTTCCCTCTCGGGGATTACACGAAGCAGGAAGTTTACGATGAAGCGATTCGCGCGGGATTCGAATTCTTTTCGCGCGTGCGTCAAAGCCAGGACTTGTGCTTCGTTTCCGAAAAGGCGTTTCCCGATTTCTTGAAACAGGAAGTCAAACCTAAACGAGGTCCCATAATAGAGTTCGAAACTGGAAAAACAATCGGCACGCACGACGGACTGTGCTTTTACACGGTCGGGCAACGCCGGGGGCTGTCGTTCCCGTTCGCGCACTACGTCAAGGAAATCGACGCGAAGCGCAACGCACTCGTCGTCACGCGCAACAGGAAGAAACTTCTGGAAAAGCGCGTTCTCGTTTCAAGCTTCAATTGGCTGACTGCCGCGCCCATCAAAAAACGCTCGCGCGTGTTCGCGCAAATACGGCACCACCAGAAAGAAAAGCCGGCAACTGTTTTTCCGAAGAAAAACGGCAAGGAAATCGAAGTGGTTTTTGACAAGGCGCAGGAAGGAATCACGCCCGGACAAGTGCTCGCGCTTTACAAAAAAGGCGCGTGTTTGGGCGGCGGAGTAATCAAGGCCGCTTGTTGATTTTGTAAACGAGTTCGCACAGGTAATGCAAAGGCGCGGCCTCGTTCTTCAACGCCTTCCCGAGAATAACCGTGCTCTCGCTCGGATGCCTGCGGCCGATCTTCAGTATCAACGCGAGAGTCGTGCACGGCTGCTTCAACCCGTCGTCTTCGAAATTCAATCCCGCTATCAGCGTTTCCACGTTGCGCGGGTCGCGCGTCAACTCTTCCGCCAGCGCGACGTTCTCCTTCCTGGAAAAAAACGTTTTGCCTTGAACCCTGATTTTCTCCAGTGCGCTGACGGCCGTGGCAGCCTGCGAAACCAGCTTTTCCGATTGTTTCGATCGATCCATGCAGGAATTTCGCCGAAACGACGATTTAAATAATTGTTGTAGCATAGCATAACAACAGTTTTTCAAATTAAAGGCGGAACTAAATGAATTTCAAGGAGTTTTGCAAGAAGCTCGGGCTGACGGCTAAGCAAGGCGAAGTGTACGAAAGCGTTTTCTCGCTCGGCTCCGCTTCGGCTGCCGACGTGGCGCGCCAGACGGGCATTAATCGAACATTGATTTACGACCACTTGAACGTCCTCGTCGAAAAAGGACTCGTTTCGTTGAGCGTGGCAAACGGGAAACGCGTTTTCACCGCCTTGCCGCCGGAAACTCTCGTCGAAACGCTTGAAGATGAGTTACGCGAACGGGAAAGCGAGCGAGAACGCGCGTTGAAGGAAATCGCGGGCGCCTTGCCGGAACTCAAGCGCCGCTTCAACTCCGGCGGACGAGTTTCCGCTTCGATTCTCTTGGGCGAGAAAGGAGTGCGCAACTTGTTTCGCGACATCGTTTCAACCCTCAAGCGCGGGGAAGAAGACCTAGTATTCATAGCAAACTATGAAGGCCGCAGAATCCTCGGGAACACCATCGAACAATATTACGCGCGCTGCGGCAGGAAAGGAACCCGGATACGCGTAATCTTCGATTCCCGACCGGAAACAATCCGTGTGGCACACGAAACGGCTAGGTTGCGCGGCGTGACTGCGCGGTTGTTGCCGGCGGATTACTCGTCGTTGACGACTTTTCACGTTTACGGCGGCAAAGTGTCGCTGCTCTTGTTTTCGGAAGGGGAAGTGTTCGGCTTGCTCGTCGACAACGCGAAAATCGCGGACGGTTTGCGCAAACACTTCGAAGCGCTGTGGAAAAACGCCGAACCCGTAAAAAACTAGTGCCGAACGTCAACCGGCAAGACCGAGTTCACGCTTCGTTTAGAATAATCTTGTTAGTCATCCCGTACGGAAACGACTTAACGATTTTCTTTCCTTCCAAACGCTTGATTAGACGATACGTCTTAACCGCCGAAAAGCCCGTGTCAAGCGTCAACTGCTTCTGCGTCGCCGCCCCGCCCGACTTGATGAGCTTATCGTAAACTGTTTTCTCTTCTTCAGTCAAAAGCGATGACGTAACAAACTGTTTTATCTCGCGGTGCTCCTTGCGGTGCAAATGCGTCAAGAGAAGATAGCCGTTCACGAGAAAAAGCATTCCCGTCAACAAAACAGCTATGGCCTGCAAGGAAAACACCGTCGCCATCGGGTCGTCATTAATCCGAAAACGCGGCCGCGCTTGCACTCCGGACGCGTTAGAAAAATTCGCGGCAGCCGCCGTGGAATTTAATGCGTTGAATCCCTGCAACTGCTGGTCGGGCTGGTCGGAACGCGGCGCCTCCGGAAAAATCGGGAGAAACTCGTGCTGCCAAACCGCGGAGTAACAAAAAGCCGCGTAGGTTATCAAAAGAAAACCGCCGTATATGACGGAAACGTAAGCCAACGCCTTAAGCGTTTTCAAGTCGTTCAATACAACCACCCAGTAGTTACTTATTTCAACTTATTACTTGTTTCAAGTTAATTCAATAAAGGCAATCCAAAGTTATTTCGATTCATTACTTATTACAGGTTATTACAGGTTAATATTAATTACTATTACAACGTTACAGTATACGCCGTTTAGGCGACATCGGCTGCGTAGGCTGCCGTGCGGCAGCGGCGGAAGCATTATCCGTCAAAATAAGATTAGAATTGAAGTAAGAAAAAAGGGATTCGAACGAAAAATTCCAGCAAATTCATAGTCGAAGTAGACGGAGTAGTCAAAGACTACGGGGCAGGCGGCGAAGCCAGCGCCTTGCGCGTCTTGCACGGAGTGTCGTTCTTGGTGGAACGCGGCGAATTCGTCTCAATCATGGGCGCTTCCGGCTCGGGAAAAAGCACTCTGCTGCACTTGATAGGCTGCCTCGACAAGCCGACGAGCGGCAGCGTTTCAATCGACGGAATCGACGCGTCCACGCTTTCGTCGGACGAATTGGCGGAGCTGCGCACGAGCAAAATCGGGTTCGTATTCCAAGCGTTCAACCTGCTTCCCGCGTTGACGACGTTTCAAAACGTCGAGCTCTCCATGACTATAGCCGAGAAAGACAAGGCGGTTCGCCGCGAGCGCACGAAACGCTTGCTGCAACAAGTGGGTTTAGGGGAGCGCGGCACGCACAGGCCGAACGAGTTGAGCGGAGGCGAAAAACAACGCGTCGCGATAGCGCGCGCGTTGGCGAACGAGCCGACGCTGTTGTTGATGGACGAGCCTACGGGGAACCTGGATTCCAAGGCGGGCGCGGAAGTCATGAACATCGTGCGGGAGCTTTGGCGCGAGAAAGGTTTGACGGTAATCGTCGTAACTCACGAGCGCAGCATAGCGGAGCACGCCAAGCGCATTATTCACGTTAAAGACGGTTTGATAAGCGAGATAGAAAAAACGAAAACGGAAAAAACGAAGAATAATACGAAAAGGTGATTTGAAGTGAAAGGATTTAACGGAATTAAGGGAAAAACGGAATCGGCAAATATTTTCGGGAACTCGAAAAACTCGAAATGCTCGCTGGCGCTTTTCGCGGTCATGGCTTTCGCGGCATTGCTGGCTTTCGCGCCGCAGGTTCACGCGGCGTTCAACGCTACCGCGGTTCAAGGAAGTTTGAACAGCGACTTTCGCTTGTACAACGTCGACCAGACGCCTGACCGCGCTTACCCTGGAGACGAAATCCAACTCAAAATGGACGTTTCGACCGTGCGAACGGAAGGCGTCGTGGACGCGATTTTCAGCGTCATAACTCCTTTCGATGAATCGACGTCGACTACGACGATCAACCAGTTAATTTACGGAGAGAAGAAACCGGTCAGCCGCACGTTCACGATTCCCGAAGGAACCAAGCCCGGCACTTACCTCGTCTACGTTTACGCGTCCGCCCAACCGTCTATTCCGCAACAGGAAGTGGCGCGGATTCCGCTCGTCGTATTCGAGCCTTCCGTAACAGGCTTGATTCTCGCGAAACTCGCGAGCAACGACAGCGTAAAAACGGGCGATTCCGCTTCAGTGCTCATAGACTTGACTAACACGGGTTCTTTGGACGCCGAAGACGTGTTCGTTGAACTAAATTTAAATTCCTCGGGGCCGTTCACGCCGCTAGAATACGACCGCAAGTACGTCGGCAGAATCAAAGGCGGCGAAACCGTGCAAGTGCCTTTCTCGGTCGGAGTGGACGCCACCACTTCCCCAGGGTTTTACTCGTTAACGGTGAACCTGGTTTACAGCGTTGACAACAAAGTGCAGCCGACGATCCAGCAAAACCTCGGTTTGAAAGTCGAAGCCAACCAGCAACTGCTCATAACCAGCGATTTCGGCACGTCAACCGCAGCCAGCGCAAGCAGCGGTTCGCTGCTAACGGTTACGGTCGCAAACGTCGGCGATACGGCCGTACGCGGCGTTTACATTAAAGCGTCAAGCAACTCGTTCAATATAGTCGGCGCGAGCGACAAATTCATCGGAACGTTGAATCTCGACGACTCGTCAACGATAGCGCTCACGCTTGCCCCGC
>CAZOKY010000046.1:0-3852 GCA_964580705.1 Microcaldota archaeon
TTTCGAGGTGATGGCGTGGAGTTATTCAACAAAAACTTTTGGCCAATGCTCGGCTCGGCGTCGTTCTTCATCGGACTCGCAATCGCGATTCTGGCGGGCGTATTCATCGGCACACCCGACTCCGCGTTTTACTTCGCCCTCGTCGTTTTAGGCGTGATAGTCGGGATACTCAACGTCCGCGACAAAGAAACGGTGACTTACTTGCTCGCGTGCTTAGTCTTCCTCGTTGCGGCGAACTCGCCTTACTTGACGAGCCAAATTCCCGAGTCGCTTCGCTTGATGGGCGTTACTCACGTCCTCAAGAACATCGTGATTTTCGTGAGCGCGGGCGCGCCCATCGTCGCGTTGAAAGCGATTTACGACGTCGCGAAAGCGTCGTGAAAAAGCCGGTTGGAGGCGTTTAGTCTATTTTGTTTACCGTTTTGTCGACTCCCGAACCGTGGGTTGTTCAAGCGCTTTACGCGCTCTCTTTCCTAGCTCCGCTCGTCGCCACGTTTCTTCTGACGCGAGGACGAGAAAAACGCTCGTTCATCTTCATCGCCGCGCTCGCCATCGTCTGTTTCGTCTTGTTCAGCTGGCTCGCGTTGCCCGGCTTTTTCATCGGGTTAGGCGCTGCGGCGTTGGAGCGCGCACGGACGCTTGAAGAACGCGGTAAAACGCTTGAAAGCGAAGCTAAAGCGCGGAAAAAAAGGCGGGAAGCCAAGCGCGACGCCCGCAAAGCGAGGCGTTAAGCTAAAACTAAACGAAGTTCAAACGAAACCGCATATTCCCTTGTTTAAACTCGTTCAGCCGAATTCAGCTTCAGCAAGCATTCGCCAGCTTCAGCCAGCATTCAGCCAATCATTTTTTGCTTTATCATATCCCATTTTCCGTCGAGAACGCCTGAAAAAACGACGCCTTCACGCATTTGAATTAACGCCGAGTGGTCTTGAAGGGCGGGAAGCGCGCAACTCCCGTAACCGTTGCTCGTGGCAGTGTAATTGAACGCGAACGTCCAACAATAAGGGCAATCCTGCTCGAAAGTGCCCGTAAGGCGCAGCGTGTCGAGCATTCCGCCGCAATTACGGAACGTGGATTCAATCAAAACGAATTGCCTCGCGAGTTCACGGTTTCCTTCAAGCGAACGCGCGTCAGGAACAACAGACGGCGAAGGCGACGGCGAAGCAGTAGGCGACGCAATCGGTGAAGCGGTAGGCGAAACTGTAGGCGACGGCGAAACAACCGGAGTCGCGGTAGGCGTAGGCGTAAGCGTCGGCGTTGCAGTAGGAACCGCGCTGGGCAACGCACTGGGCAACGGCGAAGGAATAGGAGACGGGTTAGTCGGAGCGCCGACGCAACCGAAGAAAACCAACGCTAAAACCAAAACGCTTGCTACGCTTAACACGACGGCAACTCTGGAACGAGTTTTACTATTTTTATTCTTGAACGATTCAAACGACAATTCAACCACCTTTGAATGATTTGTCGTTTGCTGGACTTTTAAACCAGGGTTTTAAACCAAGCTTGTTCCTGATGTTTTTTAAGCTTGATTTTTAAGCTTGAACTCGTTAAGTGTTTTTGTTAAATGCTTTCGTTAAATGTTTTACCGCACGGAAAGTGATGAAACAATGAAATTAGCATCGACTGTTTTTGTTGCGTCGGCGTTCGTCTTTTTAGTTGCCGGCTGCATTTTAGTTTCCGGCTGCGTTCGACAAGGCGCCGCGCAGGCTTCACCTTCACCCGTACAACAAGTTCGTGCTTCGCCTACGCCGATTTCAAGTGACCCGGTTGCGGCGTGCATCGCGTTGTGCACGGACGAGGCGGTTCGGGAGTGCGGCGGCGGCCGCTTGAGGGATTGCGCGCCTTGGAGTAACGGGCCGTGCGTTAGCGACGCGGCGCCTGGCAGAATGCCTGCGGATTGGGTTTGCGACGTCGCGCACTCGCCGCGCTTGCCCGCGGACGACGACCCTGCAAACCAGTGCCAAGAGTATTTGAAGGGAAGCGCGCGGCATTTCGTGGAAGTAACGCCCGACTGCAAGCTGATTCAGGTTGTTTAAGCGTTTTAAGCGAGGCATTTTAGCGAGGGATTCAAGCAATGATTGAATTGTGCCTCCTTTTAAGCGAAGGAATCAAGAAAGAACGCGAGTCACGCGAGTTTTACGCGCTGCACGGCCGCGACGCGAAGCAAAAAGACTTGCGAGCGCTCTTTGAAATGCTGGCTCGCGAGGAAGAAGAGCACGAACGCGTGCTGGAAGCGATGCAGAAAAGAAAGACGTGCTCGCTCGACCCTCTCGGCAAACCAGCGTCGTTAAACGCCAAACCCCCTAAAATCGCTGAATCGTTCGCGAGAAGCGAAGACGCGGGCGAGTTTTCGACGACGCTGCTCGCCGCAATGAGTTTCGAACAGAAAAGCAAGGGTTTTTACGAGGCTCTCGTGCTTGCCACGGAAAAAGCGGAGGACAAAAAGGTTTTCGCCTCGCTCGCGGGTTTCGAACAGCGGCATTACGAGTTGCTGAACGAAATGTACGAGCAACTCAATTATTTCCGCTTGCAGACTTGACGTCGCACTCAGCATTTCTTGCCCGCAAACTGTTTTTTGACGTCTTCAGGCCACCACTCGGGCGCGACTCGCTCTATTTCCACGCTCTTCACGCCCGCCACGCTCTCCGCGGTGCGGCGGACGTCGGCGAACATTTGCGCGGCGAACGGGCAATACGGACTCGTCAACATCATCTGGATTTTGACTATTCCTTCTGAATCGGCACGAACTTCGCGAATCAAGCCCATTTGCGTTACGCTGACTCCCATTTCCGGGTCAAGAACGGAATCCAACGCCTTGCGAACGGTTTCTTCAAGATTATTCAAGCAACGCCCACCGTTTTCTTTGTTTCCCTGAGGTTTTCAAGCTTTTCAAGCAATCGTTTCAAAACGCGGTCTTTCAGCGTTTGAATGTTTTTCTCGTCGAAGTCTTTGGTTTCAAAAACTCCTTTAAAGGAATCGGCGAATTGTTTCTTCCCCAACTCCTTCTCCGCGAAGCGAATACGCTCAGCCAGTTTTTTCCCGCCGTCAACGCCGCCGCCTTGCAAGCCTTGCAGCGCGTGAAAAACGATTTTTTCTTCAAAAGCCGCGTTCGAATCCGCGTTCATCAAGGCGGCAGCGTCCCTCACGTCCGTGAGCCTCGCCGAGTGAAGCTTCGCTGCAATCAACCACTCGCGTTCCGGCACCGGCGCTTTCACTTGCTTTTCCAACCCTTGAATCAACCGCTTTCGCGAGACAGCCGAAACGAAGTCGAACGACCACGCCGCGCCTGTCTGCCTCACCACCAACGCGTTTGCCAGCAAGTCGACGAACACAGGCAACCCTTCTTTTTTAGTCCACCGCTGGAAGACTCCGCCGTAAACAGAACCCACGTTTCTCGACAGCGTTTTACCGAAACCGCGGTTTTCAAGCACTCGCGAAAACTCGGGCAAGTCTTTCCCTCGAACCAGCAAGTCGGCGTCTATAGAGTAACGGTGCTGGAAAGCGGAAACGCCGTAACCGCCGACGACTACGAAGTCGAGCCCGGCATCCAAGAACGCTTGAAGAATTTCGAACACGGCGTTTTCGCGGGAAACAAAAGATTCAAGCATAAAGCGAAGCCTCCGCGTATTTTTTTACGGCAAACCCGCGTTCCCTGCCGATTGCCTCCAAAGCCGGAGAAAAATTGTACTCGTATTTCTTCATGAACCGCAACGCCTCCTTCAACGGCGCAACCGGAACGCCGTCCACGAATTCAACGGCAAAGTCTTTTTGCGGGCGCAAAACGAAGAAAACGCCGTTTCCCGAGGCGTTCTCCCTCGTTTTGAAACCCAATTTCTTGAAGTAGTAACGCCA
>CAZOKY010000046.1:3862-7737 GCA_964580705.1 Microcaldota archaeon
CACGCCGCCTACGCCGTCCGCGAATTCGGCGGCAAAGTGTGTTTGCGGGCGCAAGACGAAGAAAATCCCGTTCCCCGCGGCGTTATTCCTCGTCGTACTCGCTTTGAAACCCAATTTCTTGAAGTAGTAACGCCACAAATTCAAATCGTCCCGCTTGACTTTCAAGAAAATCGGGTAGTGAATGCGGCTGCGCGAAACGTTGTAGCCGCCTTTCGTCCAAGCGAAAACCGCGTCCGACTCGGTTAAGGCGTACTTCAACCCGAACAACTCTAAAACCGAGTAGTGCAAGGAAACGCTGTCTTCAGCCGTTTTCCTGAAAAAATCCAAGAATCGCCGGTAAACGCGGTTTTCTTCGTTCAACTCGACGCCCTTGCCGCCCTTGCTTTTTCTCTTGAAGACTCCTTCCTTCGCCAATTCGTTGACCCACTTGTAAGTCCAACCGTAAGACAATCCGATGCGTTTGGAGACGGCGCTGACGCTGTCCCGCGGGCGCGCGGAAATCAATATGCGCCAAACGTGCTCGTTAAACAAATCCAAATCCAACGCGGTTTCACCGATTTCGCTGATTTCGCTGATTTTAACTAACCATCATTATAATGATAATAAGCTATTTAAGCTTTTCGCAGGCATCGGAAACCGGGAATCCGGAACGGGGAATGGTTTCGTTTTGGAGGCTCTCAGGCTGGGACAGTTTCCACATTTTTTAGTGTTCGGAAGCTACCTCGGACATCACCGAGCTTTCCCCACGCGTAAAATAAGGCGGCAACCGCATTAAAAAACAGCGTATGAAACGTCGAAACGTTGAACGGAGGCGCTTGCAATCGCGCTCAATGGTACCCGCCCCCAACGACGCGTTTTTAACGCCTCGCGGACAAAAAGTATTAAGCGGAATTGACCGAAAAAAAACTATTCAAGATATTGAAAATCTTTGAACGAGTTTTGAACGATTGAAGGAGGCGGCGCGAATGAAAAACTCAAGCAAAAACTCAAGCAAAAAGAATTGGGAGAAGTGGGCTTTCGGTTTCGCGGGCGTGGCGACCGCAATCGCGTTCGCGTTCCTGTTCGCGCAAGCGAAAAACGCGGCCGGAGCGGGCGCAAGCGCTTTGACGCTCGCGGGAGCCCCGCCGGAAAACGCGGGCTTGGCGCCGTTTGCCGCCGTATTCGGCGTCGCGTTGCTCGTCGTTTTCAGCGCGCTCGTTTGGTACGTGCCCATCGAGCTCGCTTGGAAAAAAAAGTGAGTGACGCGTTGAATGTCGAATGAGATAGTTTTCGAAAGCGATTTGTCTTTAGCTCCGACGTTCACGTTTCAAGACTCGAAAACGAAGCCGTATTACAACTGGTTTTACTACAAGGAAGCGTTCGCACCGGAATTCGTGGAATACGCAATCAAAAGATTCGAGTTAAAACCGAAAAACAAGATTTTTGATCCTTTTTGCGGAGTCGGCACGACGTTACTAGCATCAAAGGAAAAGGGGTTTGACTCCGCGGGCGTCGACGCGAGCAAGTTGTGCGTTCTCGCTTCGCGCGTCAAGACGCGGGATTACGACGACGCCCTCGATCAAACAATCCAAACCGCCTTCAAGAAAGTTTGCAAAGCGAAGTTTTCTTTCCCGAAAGAAGAATGGCGCTTCGAATTATTCGACCCACACCGCGCGCTCCCGCGAGGAAGTTTTGAAGAAGCATTGCACTTGCGCAAGCAAATCCGCGAAACCGAACCGCAAGAAGCAAGAGAATTCTTGGCGCTCGCATTAGCGTCATCGCTTCCGGAAGCTTCACTCGTCGTGAAAGACGGGGGAGTCTTGAAAATCCATCGCGGCAAGCGGCACGCGCCGACTCTGCGGCAGGCTTTCGAACGCCGCGCGAAACGCATGCTCAAGGATTTGGCTGCACCCGTGAAAGGACTAGTTCCCGAAGTCGTGATTGGAGACGCGCGCCAATTACCGTTCGGCGAGGAATCGTTCGACGCAGTCATCACTTCACCCCCGTATCTGAACGGCGTGGATTACTCGAAAATATACGGCTTGGAATTGTCGTTGTTGTTCGGCGAAGACGCCGCCCTCGATTACCGTCGGCAAGCGCTGCGCTCGTTCATCGAGCGCGAAGCGCGCGCTTCGCAGGAAAATGAAGCGAGCGCCATAGCTGAACGCTGCGCGCTGGCTTCCGAAAGCGATTTTCCGAACGGCATTCCGTTGATTGCAAGCGCTTACTTGACGGACATGACTCGCGTTTTCGCTGAAACCAAACGCGTTTTGAAGCCGAAAGGCGGCAACGCGGCGTTCGTCGTCGGCAACGCCGTTTTGCCGGGGGCTTACGTCGCGGTAGACGAAATTCTTGGCAGAATCGCGCTCGAACTAGGCTTTTCTGAAGTCAATGTTCTAGTCGGAGCCGAGCGTTGGGCGGACGTCGACGCGGGACGCGGCGCGCAACGCAGGCGCGTGCGCGAAAGCGCGGTAATGCTCGAGAAATAAACGGACGCTTAAAAAAAATTAAGAAAAAAGAAGAAAACAAAAAAATAAGGGGAAGAGGGGGGTAATCGCCCCCTCAAAAATCTTTTTTTCAGAGCCTAGAACTCAAACCCTCAAAACGCGAGGACGCGCAGCTTCGTCGAGAAAATCCGGCTCAAAGCGCAGGCTAAAAAAGAAGGACGACAACAATCAAAGCGGGTGACTCGAATGCCGACAGCGCCTCTTTATTCCCGAAGCGTCACGACCGACAGGATTAGGAACGACGTCAAATTGCTAGACGTGCCTCCGGAAACAAGAACCGCGTTGGAAAACATACTCTTTCCGAGCCGCACGCCCATTGAGCCGCGTGAAGCGGAGGCGTTAATGCGAAGTCCGAGAAACACTTTTGAAAAGATAGCGCCTGCCCTCGCGAGGAACGCTTTTGCTGACATGAAATTGATGCGGCAAGCCGCTGAAAAACTGGAGGCAACCGCTACTCCGGAAGCGGCAAGAGCGAAAACGTTTTTGAAGGCAGCGTTGTTGTCGTGCGAACACCTGCCATCGACCGTAGCCGATAAAGTAGCGTATGGGGCAGCGCTAATCAGCAGAAGCGATGAAGAAATGCTGCTGGCGCTGGACGAGACAGCCAACAGAGTCAAGGAACGGGAACACCGAATGGCCGTAATCGGGGCGTTGGCGCATACTAGAAGCGAGGTGGCGGTACGGCACTACGAAAGAATAATGAGTGAAAACGAACCAGGAAACGTGAGACTCAAAATATTCGTGTTAAACGAAGCAGCTTCTTTGTACGCTGAAAAGGGCAACGAAAACGCACGCCAGTTAATTGACAGGGCGCGCAACGACGCGGATCCAATCGTGAGAAAAGCGGCGGATTTCGTGTGGCGGGGTTTGCGCGGGCAAATCACTCCCAAAGAAGCAGAACGCTTAGACAACCTAACGCGAATACTCAAGAGAGCTGAAAAAGAAACAAAAGGCGGGGATTCGCACCCCGCCAACGATTAAGTTTTTCTCAGAACGACATCGCGCCGATTCCCTTCCACGCTTCCGCCTGCGCAGCGACGACGCCGCCTTTCACGCGCGAGTCGTGACCCAAGACCTGCGGGGAATTGACTCCGGTTACGATGCTCGTCACGATGATTTTGTCGCCGAGCTCTGGGTTAATGCGCGCGCCCCACTTGACGTAAGCGTGCGGGTCGAACGTGTCGGTTATTCCTTCCCCGATTTTCACGGCTTCGCCGAGCGTCATGCTCGGACCACCGTTTACGAGCACGAGAGCTCCTTTCGCGCCCGCGTAATCAACGTCCAGCAACGGGTGTTCCAACGTCGTGTCGATTGCCGATTGAACTTTGTTCGTTCCGCTTCCTTCGCCGATGCTAATCATCGCGATGCCCGCGCGCTCCATTATCATGC
>CAZOKY010000047.1:0-7666 GCA_964580705.1 Microcaldota archaeon
CGAATCGGCTCGTGAACTCCAACGGAAAAATTCCGCGTGCGTTCGCGATGCAGTTTATGTCGATGTAGCCGCAGTAACCGCTCGCAGCGAGTTTGTCCTTCATTTTCGCGAGCGTTGAATTGAATAAAGCGTTGGATTGCGACCAAAAGTCTAGAGTGTTTCCGCACCAAAGGGGTTTCTCGTTATATTTTACGTAAAGAATGTGGTTCGGTACCTCAACGCAATACACTGCGCCGTCATAATCAACAATTCGCGTGTCGCGCTTGTCAATCCAACTGACTGTTTTTTTTACTCGCTCCATAACTTCGTAAGACGGATTAACTTCCTTGAATTTTCGGTTTCCTATGCCGCCGCCCTTGCGCAATCTTTCTTTTATTATTCCCACGCGCCCGATTTTCATCAAGATTTCCTGCGTATTTTCAGCCAGCTTTTTCGAAGAAGTATAATAAATCCGGGTTTGTCTCGATTGGTTGCCATCGCCCAAAAACATGTTATCGTAAAGAAGCTGAAGTTGCTCCCTGCTTAGGGAAAGATACTCTTCCGGAATGAATTTGGCAATCGCTCCGCCTAAAGGGCGCAAATAACTCCACAAAGACTTGTTGTGACACTCGAAAGTATCTTTTTTTTCTATGAATTTGAAAGGAAGTTTCGACAAAATTTCGCGAATCTGTTGTTTTACGCGCGGCTTGCATTGGCAAACGCCTAACGAGTAGCTTCGCTGGGCAGTGTATCCTTCCGCAAGCCAAAGACCGAAGAATTTAAGCCAGTCGTCCATTTTGATTGCAATGTCGTTCTCTTTTTTTCCGACAACTCCTTGGCCTCCGCGATGATACTTTACTACGCCGGGCAAAACGAAAAATTCTTTTCTCGTACCAACGTATTTTGAACTCCTTAAAACGACGAATTGGTTAGGTAGGTTTTTGGCTGCAACGAACTCCAGTTTCCGTTCTCCTTTTCTGAAGCGGTTCGATTCGACGCCAACCATGTTGTGATCTAGCGTAACGCATAAATCCAGCGTTTGATTATTTATTTCAACCATTTTCTTGTGATGCGTGTACTTTACGATATTAGTCGGCCTGTGATACTCAACGTCGAAACTTTCAGGGTTAAGCGTAGCGAACTCGTCTTCGAACGAAACATCACGAAAATCCTTCCATCCTTCTCTCGTCAAAACCTTTGTTCCTTCTTTATAACAACCCATTTCTCCCGTGCTTGGCCCGATTTCGCCGGGAAACAGTTTTTTGTGCTCGAAATTCACGTTGATGGGGTAAAGAAAGTCTTTGCCGTTGAAGAACGCGCCTACGGCGACTTCCACGCCTGCGGCGTACTTTTGGATTTGGAATTTCTTGATTTTCTTCGACCAAGCTTTCTTGTAGTGCGCGAGCACGTTGAGTAAATCCTTGCTGTCTTCTTCCTGCGCGATGAACAATAATTCTTTCTCGTTTTGCGCGTCGCCGCTGGGCTTCATGACGTAACGCCCGGGGTTTTGCTCAATGAATTTTACGGCGGAGTCGAAGTCGTCGAAGTCCCAGTGCGGCAAGACGTTTACGCCTACGGCGGCGAGCTCGTCTTGCCCGAACTCGCGGCTGTCCTCGAGTTTATCAGTGTAAGCGCTGCCTCCTATGACGAGTTTTCCTTGCTTGCGCAGCGCGTCCGCTTCTTGCCCAAAGCCGACGTCGTCGAATACGATTACGTCCGCCCATTCCGCCGCGTCCTTCTTCCAGTCGTCTGTCTTGTCAACGAATCCATCGCAAATGTCTTTGCAGTCCTTGTCGGAAATCGAGTAGCGCACTTCGTGGCCTTCGTTCTTGATTATCCAAGCCATGTCGCCTATGAGGGCTTCGAGTGAAACGAACAAAAACTTTATTTTTTTGGGTACGGGAGGCAGATCGGTTCGTGCAACCCAAGGCGGAGCGCGCGGTTCAGCGATTTCTTTTTTCTCTTCCTTCTCGTTTTTCTTTTCGTCTTTATCGCTAGCGCTCGAGTGATTGTTATCGTGGTTGTTGTGGTTGCCGTTCTTCGCGGCGGACGACGGCTTTTCGAGGAGCCGAAGGAGTTTCGGAAGGCGTAAAACCATGAATCAAGCACTGGACAAAACGAAAAACGCGCAAACGCGGACGCGAACGCGTGAACGCGCGAACGAAAATCCGAAAAACGAATGAAAACGGATAAGAATTGCCGCATTCGTTAACCGCGAGCGGAATAAAACCGTTTCGATGATTGCAAATCGGCGTGAAAGGCGCGAAACAAACGTTTAATACGAGATTCGCGATAATTTTTCAGATGGAAAGAAAACCATTGATAACGGAAGTTTATTTCATCACGCACCCTGCGTGGACCGTAAGCTCCGGACTCTACGACGTGCGGCATACTCCGAACCAAATCTGCAATCGAATCGACGGCGCGATAAAACCGGCAGTGGATTTGGCGTCTAAAAGAAGAAATGCGTTCGTCATAATCGTCAAGCAAGGACCGCCTCCGAAAATGAACAAAGCGAAGGCGCAATACGCCCAATACGCGGGGCTAGGTCGGCGCGGGGCAAGGAATAGAACCGCAATCGAAAAAAATCTTGCAAAATACATTGCAGGCAAAATGGGAGAAAGGCACGTCGTAATCAGCACACGTAACGAATATGAATTTCCCGATTCGGATTATTTGAAAAATTTTGCTGGCGAAATCGCGAAACAAATCAGGGAAAAAGGGTTTGAAATTTCGCAAGACGCAATAGTCTGGGGCTTGGGAACGTATAGGGAAAAATGCGCTCATGCTTTCTCCGAAGAGTTCATGTTTCAGAACCAACCGTCTATTAACTTGAGAAATTTACGGTTGCCAATCTGGGGAACAATTTCTCAAGACGAAAAACCGGCGGAATACGAGCGCAGGCGCCGAAAAAAAGGCGTTTGGTAAAACGCTTGCTTAAAAAAGTTTTTCGTTTTCTTATCCGAGCGTCATTTCGACGTTGACCGTCTGCGGAATGCGGATGCGCATGATTTCCCGCAACACGCGATCGTCAGCCTGAACTTCAATCAAGCGCTTGTGAATTCGCAACTCCCACTTTTCGTACGTGTCGCTGCCGTCCCCGCACGGAGTCCGCCTCGGGTCGATGCGCAACTTCTTAGTGGGCAGGGGAATGGGCCCGCGTATTTGCACGCCCGCTTTCGCCGCGATGTCTTTTATGAGAGCGCAGACTTCGTCGAGAGCGGCGCAGTCCTGGCTCTGCAGTTTGATGCGGGCTTTTTGCATTTCTTATTCACTTTTTCGAAACAAAAACAAAGGGGGAAACGAAGGAAGCAAGCCAAAGGCAATAAGCCATTTCGCCCGTTTGGCTCGCGGAAAAAAAATTTTTCAATCATCACGCTTTCTTGGGCGCAGCCGCCGAGGTTGCTTTCGCAGCCGCCTTTGGCGTGACCGACAAGACGACTCCTGCCGCAACAGTCTGCCCCATGTCGCGCATTGCGAAGCGTCCGAGAGCCGGGTAATCCTTGTACGTTTCGACTACCGTCGGCTTCGTGGGCTTGCACTTGATGATTGCGACGTCTCCCGTCTTGATGAAGTCGGGGTTCTTTTGAAGCGTTTGCCCGGTTTTCGGGTCCTTCTTCTCAAGAATATCGATTATTTGGCACGACACTTGCGCCGTGTGAATGTGAAAGACTGGAGCGTAATTCTTTCCGATTGCAGTCGGGTGGTTCAAGACGACGATTTGCGCCGTAAAGTCTTCCACTACCATGGGCGGCGAATTCGGGTAACCGAGTACGCTGCCGCGGCGAATCGCCTTTTTGTCCACGCCTTTCAGCGCGAAGCCGACGTTGTCGCCGGGAATCGCTTGAGTGAGCGTCTGGTGATGCATTTCGATTGTCTTGACTTCGCCGATTGCGCCTTCAGGCATTACGATGACGCTGGTGTTAGGCTTGAGAATCCCGCTTTCGACTCTACCCACGGGAACGGTTCCTTGTCCCGTAATCGTGAAGACTTCCTGAATCGGCAGACGAAGCGGTTTATCCGTTGGCTTCTTTGGTTCTATAAGCAAGTCGAATGCTTCGAGAAGCGTCGGACCGGAATACCAAGGCGTCTTGTCGCTTTTCTTTACGACGTTGTCGCCGTGGTAAGCGCTGACGGGAATAAAAGGGATTTTGTCTACGGGGTAACCCATGGGCTTGAGTTTCGTCGTCAAATCCATCTTGACTTTCTCGTAAGCTTGGTGATCGTAATTCACTGCATCCATTTTGTTGACGGCGATTATGAATTGCCCGACTCCGAGAACTTTCAGCAAGAAAGCGTGTTCAATGGTTTGCGCTTGAACTCCTTCTTTGGCCGAACAAACGAGCACGGAAGCGTCGGCTTGGCTCGCACCCGTAATCATGTTCTTGATGAAGTCTTTGTGTCCGGGGGCGTCGATAATCGTGAAATAGTATTTTTGCGTGTGGAAGTCTTTGTGCGCGATGTCGATGGTGACTCCGCGCTCGCGTTCCTCCTTGAGTTGGTCCATGGCGAACGCGAATTCGAACGTCGCCTTGCCGACTTTCGCGGCTTCTTCCTTGAGCTTGCGTAAATCATTCTCGGAGAGCGCGCCCGTGTCGTAGAGTACGCGTCCTACGAGCGTTGATTTGCCGTGGTCTACGTGTCCAGTGAAAATTAGGTTCAAGTGCGGTTTTTCTGCCATTCTACATCCCTCCTTCTATATACGCGAATCCTTTCCGTTAAAACTTTATCGCCTTCACTTTGCTTGTTGTTTTCTTTCCTTTTCGGAGCGCCGGGCGAAAAAACGAATTGGCGCAACGCCCACGCGAGAAAAAGCCATGTTAAGCCATTCAGCAATACTCGCTCAATCTCAATTTTTGAGAGACTAATTAATGCTGCAAGTGTTTAAAAAGCCTTTCGGGCGAAAGGCTTTCCCCGGCTTGGCAGTCGAAAACTAAAAAAAATTAAATTCGTTAAACAAAATCAGCTTTCGCCTAGTTTCAGGTTCCGCCGCCTATTGAGCCGGCGGTGAAGAACGCCGCCACGCAGTACAGGAGGACGGCGATGGGCAACGCTTTGCTGATTGAAACGTAGACGTGGAGACGGTTTCGGGGGTCTTCGATTTGCGCGTTGAAGTACGTGAGGAGCGCGACGATTTCGATTACGTACAAACCCATTATGAAAGTGAACGTCGCCGGGTCCGCACTTTGCTTCGCTATTTCAGGGTTAGCGAACATTGACTGCAAACCGCCTAACCCGCCGATTCCCGCGCTGCTCATTTGCGAATTAAGCGCTCCGCTTTCCGCGGCGCCCGCGCCGCTTTGCGCTATGCTCGACAAAATCATTTTTTGCATGGCGCTGACTACTGCGAGAACTATCGGGGCGACGAACGTAGCCATCGTCTTCAACATCGTCGTAACGTCTTCCAGAAGCCGCTTCAAGGAGTCGTCGATTTTTTTGGCGTTACGCATTTGCAACGACAACGTGATGAGCGAGCGCGCCGCCACGTTGACCCCCAGCTCAACCGAGTCGGCGAGGAATCGCATTCCGCTCGCGATAACGCGCGATGGCAGGTTTCGCATGGCTCCGAACGTTTCGTCGAATATGGCGGCGTCGAGCGTCATACCCATCGTAGTGATATTGTCGAGGACGCGGGCGAAGACGTCGTGAGCAACCTTGCTTTTCGGCAGGAATTGAACGGCGCTGTGCAGCGCTTCCTCGACGGGCTTATTTTCACCCATGCGGCTTGCGAGAACGTATAACGCGTCTTGGAACTCGCTTTCCATCGCGCGGATTTCGTCTTGGCAGCGTTTGCGGTCCGCGTATTCGCCGTACAACCAAAGCGAAACCGCGAAAGCGATTCCGAGCAGGAAGCCGAATATGGAGAACAAACCTATGTAAACGCCGTACTCGCCGTAAAACGTGGATTCGTCGCTTAACGCGAAATCAATGTGCGGCAACTTCTTTATTTCGTCTTCCTGGTTCGCGTAAAACGGTATCGAACCCAACGTCCCCGGAATCACCAGTTCACCGTTTTCGTCGGTTCCGGGAATGCGGAAGTCTTCGAATCCAGGCACCAGTTTAATCGCGGCGTTCGAAGGAACTATTACCGTGTTAAGCCATCCTTGCGTCATGCCTTGGTCGGTCATGTAACCGAAGTAAGGCAAGCCGAGTAACACGACTATAGCCAAGAGTTTTAAGGCGCCGTTGACTTTCACGCCAGGGAAATCGCGCGGAATCTCTGGAGGCACATAAGTCGGCGGCCTGCCGCCGAGAATGCTTTGCCCGAACAACCACACGCCCATTGGAATGACAAAACAGTACGCCGCGAAGATGTATTCGGGGCGCGCGAGCTGCATTCCCGTCATGCTTCCGCCAAGGGGTAAAATAATCGCTAGCAGCAACGGCAACAGGATTCCGAAATAATAAAGGTAAACCGTCGGCTGATGAAGTTTGCGCGCGTAAAGGTCCATCTTTTCCCTAGTGCCTTCGACTACGTCCGCACTCGCCTGTTCCAGCATTTTTTCGCGTTGCGCGCGGTCGGGCTCGAGAACGCTCGCCCTCAACAACATGAGCGCGTGTTTGAAGTCTTCGTTGTAAGCGCCCCAACGGTACGCCATCGCGTCGAGCGCTTCTTCGACGCTTAGAAACTTGCCGATTTGAACGTCCCAAACCATTTTCTTGAATTCGTCCGACAGTTTGCCCGAACCGTGGTCTGCCGCGTACTCGATTGCCTTCTCCAAGTTTGGATTCAACCGCAGGCTCATCGCCATGTAATTGACGATTTCGGGGACGTAAGCGAGCGCGTGCATTTTCTCGCGTTCGACGGCGCCGAACGGCATTTTTGAGAACATGTAAGCGAACGCAAACGGAGCAAGGACGCACGCGGCTGCAGCGGCCATCGCAATCGTCGGGTCAGCGTTCGCTAGGAGTAAGTAAGCGAATCCGCCGAAGACTGCTCCGAGTACGACTCCCAAGAGGAAAATGGATTTGTAGGCGGCGTAATACTCTTCTGCGGTAACGTCCCACTCGAGGAACGAAATCGCGTCAGCCATGTCTGGCGTGTATCGCGCGCCGCGTCCGAACCCGGAAAACGCTTTGCCCATGGAGTGGGAGAATGAAACGAAGAACGGTTTCTTTTTTTTCTCGCGTTCCGCTGCCGCGGCGCTTGCCTCGGCGGCGCCGGGTTTTTTCTTGAGGAGCGAGTCGGTGTATAAAGAGATTTTTTCGCCTGGCTTGAGTTTGCGCGGTGGAGTCGGCGCGTTTTTCCCATATCCCGTTCCGCCGCCTTGCCGGCTTGCTCCGCCTACGCCGCTGCCAGCGTAACCGCCTGGGCTGTTGCCGCTTGCCGCTGAAAACCTGCTGCCGTCGCTTCCGCTCGGCGTTGAACCGCGTTTATATCGATCGGCGCGGGGCGTGGGCATGAAAAGCGTTACGCGACGGCGTTTTTTAAATGCGCTTGAAACGAGCGCGTAAAGCTCGAGCTCAGTTGGCGCTTTAAGCGGTTTACGAGGTTTCAGCGTTTTCAGTCAATCCAGACTTCGACTGTTGCTTTTCCGCGGGCGTATTCTAGACCTAGAGCGCCGTTCGCGTCGCCCTGTCCGTTCCATTCCGTTGCTTTGAAATTCAAGCCGGCTGCTTTGCACGTAGCTCGCTTATTTTTTTCTAGCAGGATTTGTTTTCCTTCAAGACTCAAACCCGCGGTAAG
>CAZOKY010000048.1:0-5746 GCA_964580705.1 Microcaldota archaeon
GATTTCAATGAAAGCGTTTTTCGCTTCGTTCGCGTTGAGCCTCGCGGCGATTCTGATAGGCGGGGCGGCGAACACCATGATTTTGTCTTCGTTAGGCGCTAACGTGGATTACGCGACTGTTTTGACTGTTACTTCGGCGGCTTCCCTCGTCGGCTTGCTTTCGGCGCTTCCCGCAGGCCTCGGAGCAAGGGAAATCGTGCTCGTGGGAGCGTATTCCCAGTTGGGCGTTGCGCCAGCGGTTTCAGTCGCGGCTTCGCTTGTCTTGCGAGCGTTGTTCGCTCTTGAAAGCCTGGGAACCAACGCGTTTCTTTCAACGATTCCCGCAACTAAGGCTAAAGGCGCTTGAAAAATGAGTCAACACTGATTCAGCAGTAATTTATTTCGACTTGTTTTGAAAGTATGCGTTTGAATGAAGAGGAAGAGGTTGTTTTCAAAATGCTTTTGCTTGTAAATCTTCCGTACGCCACGAAAATCTATTCCGGACTCAACAAAGCCGCGGCAGTGCAACCGCCGCTCGGACTCGCGTACATCGCTTCGTACGTCCGCGAACGCGGAGTCGACGTCGAACTCGTCGACTGCAACGCCCTCGAAATGACGATGGAGGCGACGGTGGAACACGCCGCCAAAAGCAAGCACGAATTCGTCGGCGTAACCAGCACGACGAACACTATTTACCTCGCCTTTGAATTCGCGAGAAAACTCAAGGAAAAAGCCCCGGAAAAGAAAATAATCGCGGGCGGAGTGCACGTGACGTTCGTCGACGAAGGCTCCATGCAGGAATGCCCTGAAATAGATATTATAGTGCGCAACGAAGGCGAAAAAACGACGCATGAAATAGTTTCAGGAGCGCCGCTGGAATCGATAAAAGGAATAACCTACCGCGCCGCAGACGGTTCGATTCACCGCAATCCGGACGCGGACTTGATTCTCGACTTGAACTCGCTTCCTTTCCCTGCCCGCGATTTGCTTCCAATGGACAAATACCGGCCAGGCGCGTTCTTCAACATCGGGAAAAAAGGAAAACATTACATGACCATGATTTCGTCGCGCGGTTGCCCCAACAAATGCGTTTTCTGTTCTTCTTCGCACTACTGGCGGTATTTGCGCTTGCGTTCGCCCGACAACATAATCAAGGAAATAGACGAGCTGCACGAAAAATACGGCGTCAAACACATTCACTTTCTCGACGACACGCTTACGGTACCGAAGCAACGCATAGAACGCATTTGCGATTTGCTGATAGAGCGGAAGTACGGAATCGAGTGGAACACTTACTCGCGAGTCGACGTCATCGACGAAGCGCTCGTCTCGAAAATGGTGAAGGCGGGTTGCTTCGGCATCACTTTCGGCGTGGAAAGCGGAAACCAGGAAATACTTAATAAAATAAGGAAAAACATTACGTTGGACCAAGTGCGCAACGCGGTTCGCATATGCAAGAAGGCGGGAATCGATTTGCACTGCGACTTCATGGTGGGGTTGCCCGGCGACGACGAGAAGACGATGCAGGACACTATTGATTTCGCGCTCGAACTCGACCCGAACATCGCGTTGTTCTCTATTACCACGCCGTTCCCCGGCACGGAGTTGTACCGTGATTTGAAGGAAAAAGGCATTCTGGAAAACGTGAAGTGGAGCGACGCGTCGCTTCACGGCACGAAAAACGTGAGCAACGGAATCGTTTCCGCTGAAACGATTCGCAAGTACTACAAGAAGGCGTACAACTCGTTTTATTTCCGCCCGAAATTCTTCGCGAAATCGCTGAAGCGCCTCGCAACGCATCCTCGCGAGATTTACCCTTTTCTGCTCGGCGGAGCGTACATGCTCACGGAGAAGCGTTGATGAACGCCAGGATGAAAAGCGGTGAAGAAAATCGTTGAAAAACGTCATTGAAGCCGTGAGGGCGTAGGAGCGCGAAACGTCGTGAAAACCATGAAAATCAGGAAACTCGATTCCGGCTCCAAATCGGATTTGCGGGAGTGGCGGCGTTTTCTTTCGCGTTGCGGCAGCGAGTCACTCGTGTTTCATACGCCGGAGTGGAAAAAGTTTTTCGAGGAAAGTTTTCCCAAAACGAAAACGGCGTACTACGCGGTCGAAAACGAAGGCGAAAACGGAGAAATCGCATTAGTTTTTCCGTTCGCTTTCGTCAAACACCCGTTGTTCGGCAAGGCGGCGATTTCGTGCGCCTTCATCGAGTACGGCGGGCCAGCGGGCGACGCGAATTCGGAAGCGGTTGCCGCCGTCATCGACGAAGTGGAAAAGGAAGCTAAGGAAAACGGATTCGATTACGTGGAAATACGCCATGGGCTTGAAAAATTCGATTCCTTGCTCGCAAGCGAAACAAAAATTATTCGCGAGACGCCTTACAAACGCGGCTTGACGAAGCTCGCGGCGGACTCTGAAAGCGTTTTCGCTTCATTCGACAAGGAAGCCCGCAAGGCAGTCAGGAAAGCGCGAAGCGAAGGAGTTGAAACGCGGGAACTCAACGAAGAAGACGAGCCAGCCGCGTACGAACTCTATTTGCACGGAATGAAACGCTTCGGTTCCCCGCCCGTTCACGAGCGGTTCTTCAAAAACTTTTGGCGCATCCTCGTTTCCAAGGGTTTGGCGGCCGCGTTCGGCGCGTTCAAGGACGGCGCCCTCGCTTCGTTGCTAATGGGTTACACTTACGGCGGGCGAGTGCACGTCATAATCAATGTTTCCGATGCGGCGAAGCAAAAGTATTTTCCGAATGACGCGGTGCATTGGGCGTTCATGGAGTGGGCTTGCGGCAACGGCTTCAAGGAATTCGATTGGGGTCGCGTGCGCGAGGCGTCAGGGCAATTTCAGTTCAAGAAGAAGTGGGGAACCGAATTCAAGGATTTGAACCACTACTTTATTCTCGGTAAAGCTAAAACCGTTCCAAAAATAGATCCGAAGAACCCGAAGTACGCGTTTGCGATTTCGTTGTGGCGCCGCATGCCGTTGTTCGTCTCCCGCAGAATAGGGCCTTGGTTGCGGGAAGGAATGGGAATTTGAGGAGACGCTTGAAAAATGGTTTTGAACGCGTTGAGCATTGATGTGGAAGAATGGTTTCACGCCGAACTCGTGCGAAAGCACTACGACGGACCGAAAACCCCGCAGGTTTCCGAGGCGACGAAGCCTTTGCTCGACTTGCTGAAAGAAAAACGCGTGAAGGCGACGTTCTTCGTTCTCGGCGAAGTCGCGGAAAGCAATCCGGAACTCATCAAGAAAATCGCGGGCGCAGGACACGAAATCGCTTCCCACGGTTACTCGCACACTCCGTTGAACGAACTCTCATCCGCCGCATTCACCGCGGAACTGGTTCGAACGGAAGCGGCGTTAAAAGCCGCGGGCGCGCCGAAGCCGCGCGGTTTTCGCGCGCCGACTTTTTCGTTGAACCAGAAAACAATTTGGGCGCTCGGCGTGCTCGCAAAGCGCGGGTACGCTTACGATTCGTCGGTTTACCCTGTTGCAACTGGGTTGTACGGAGTGCCGAACGCGCCTTTGAAACCTTACAAGCCGAGTCAAACGAATTTGGTTGAAGAAGATGCGAACGGAAAAATCACGGAAGTTCCTTTGAGCGTTACCAAAATCCTTGGGAAACGAATTCCTTTCGGAGGCGGTTTTTACTTGCGGTTTTTCCCGTTGTGGTTCACGAAGCGCGCGATTCGCAGCGCGAACCAGGAAGGCCGCTCCGCAGTCGTGTTTTTGCATCCTTGGGAAGCGTTTGCGGGGACGCCGAAAATGAAGTTGGGCGCTTTCGACTCGTTCGTGACTTACCACGGCGCCGGAACCGCGCTCGCGAAACTCGCCGCACTGCTGGACGAATTCGAATTCCGCCCGGTAAAAGAAACGTTTGACTGAAAGGCGTGTCCCGAAGGAAAAGATGCTCAACTCGGGACGAGGATTTGAAAGAAAAATTCAAAAAATGTTTCTTCCACCTTTAGAGATATTTCAAGAAACATGCTTAAAAAGATTATAGCGTAACTACCCAGTATTTATTCAAGTCCGCATAAATTAGGCGTATACGGCATTGGTTCGTTTGAATGAAACGAGATAGTAAAAAATGAAAATATTATTTATAAACGCTATAAGCAGACGAGAAATAGATTTTAACGATTCCGCTATTTTCGAGTCACTCGGTCCTGCTTATTTGGCAAGTTCTCTGAGACAAAATATAGACGCCAGCATTGAATTTAAAATAATCAACGACAACATCGAAGAGGAACTGGCGGCGTTCAAACCAGACATCGTCGGCATAAGTTCAGTAACCCAGAATTACAACATCGCTAAAAAATACGCGGAAATAGTCAAGCGCAAGGGACTGCTCGTAATCGTTGGAGGCATACACATTTCTTTGCTTCCAGAAACGCTTGACAAGAACATGGACGTCGGCGTTGTTGGCGAAGGCGAAGAAACCGTAGTCGATGTCGTAAAGCTGATCAAAGAAGGAAAACTTTGCCCGGACGAGCTAAGCAAAGTAGACGGCGTCGTCTACTGGGACGGCGGAACCATTAAACAGACGCCGAGGAGGAAGCTCATAGAGCCGTTGGATAAAATTCCATTGCCCGCGAGAGACTTGTTGCATATAAGCAAGTTTGCGCACATGTTTTCTTCGCGAGGGTGTCCTTACCGTTGTTCTTTTTGCTCTTCTTCGAGATTTTGGGAAAAGACGCGGTTTTTTTCAGCCGAATACGTCGTGAAGGAAATTGAGGAGTTAATTGAAAAATACGGCGTAGAAAAAATCACGTTTCACGACGACTTGTTCATAGCTGACAAGAAGAGACTCAAAGAACTGGCTGATTTAATCGTGGAAAAAGGGATTGACAAGAAAATATCGTTCTGGGTTCAGTTGAGAGCCAACCTGGTTGATGAAGAAACCGTCAAAGATTTAAAAAGAATGAATTCCGCCAATGCATCGCTCGGATTAGAGTCCGGTTGCCCGCGAACTCTCGAATTCCTGAAGGGAAAAAGCGTAACAGTCGAAGACAATCGGAACGCGGTCAGGCTGCTTAAAAAATACGGTTTCAACGTGTTCGCGTTTTTCATAATCGGCGCCCCATACGAAACACGGGAGGATATTCTGGAAACGTTGCAGTTCGTGAAAGAAAGCGACATAGATACGTGCAGAGTATTCGTCCTAACCCCGTTGCCTTCAACCCCAGTCTGGGATTACGCTTTAAAGAGAGGATTTGTGTCCAATGACATGGATTGGAGTCGTCTCGACGTTAATTTCGATGACAATCATGAAAAAGCAATAATACTATCAGAGAAACTGACGGGAGACGAGATTTACAAATTGTATTTATTATTTGACAAGGAACGGCGTCGGCGAGCCAGACGCAACTTGATTCATAGTGGCTTAACGAAGCCGCAGAAAATACCGCGTTACTTAATGCATAAAATCAGGAAAACAATTCACAGTTTAATAAAGCGTCCGAACCCCTTAGAGGTGAAATAAAGTGGATTTATATTTCGCATGGACGTTCGGTTTGCTGATAGTTTTGACTGCAGCCTGCGCCCCGCTTTTGCGCGGCAGATACGGATTCCTTCTCGGCGCACTGCTTTACGCGAGTGTCGATTTTCTTGATAGCAGGGTCGGTTTGTGGACGCTCTTCGGCGCCCTTACTTGGGGATTAGTCGGATACGTATTTACCCGATGGAACGTCGGCGCACAACCCAAATGGACTTCATTCATCGGCCTATCTTTTGCGGGAACGATTATTTTCGACACAATTACGGGTCC
>CAZOKY010000048.1:5756-7522 GCA_964580705.1 Microcaldota archaeon
GCTGTCGCCGCTCGTTTGGGGTATGTCTTTCTGGGAAGCGCTCGTCGGACAAATTCCTTTCACACTCAGCCATCTAATTGGCAACTTAGTGCTAACCGCCTTATTTTCACCAATCCTATTCGCCGACTTTTTCCTGAATGAATCCGTGAAAAAGTTATTTCTGCGCGCCGGAGCTTATGAGCCCGCCAAAGTCGCATTGCAAACCCAAACGAAAACGAGTTAAAACGGATTAGCGACCCAACCACCTTCACTCGTCGTCTTCAGCGCTTCTTCCCCGCCTTGTTTCCGTTTCCGATTCCCGCTTCATCCATCGCGATTTTGCGGACTACTATTTCGATTTTGTTTTCCGCTT
Organism: Microcaldota archaeon; assembly: GCA_964580705.1. GTDB lineage: Archaea > Micrarchaeota > Micrarchaeia > Norongarragalinales > Norongarragalinaceae > CAITNU01. The sequence continues at coordinate 6,109 of CAZOKY010000048.1, forward strand.
TCGCCAACCGCTTGTTGAGCGCGACGACTAGCACTAGGAGTATTGCTACTCCGCTGACGAGCAGCAAGTCGAACAAGCTCAAGAGTTTGAGCGGCACTAGGAGTTGGTCAATGAACGACGAAAACGCGGTGGCGATGAAGAACCACAGCCAGATTGCGAACCACGTTAACGCGTCCGCGCGCGAGAAATCCTTGCGTTTGTACGTGTAGTACGTGAAGAAAATCATTAGTACGCTGAACAATACGCCGATTACTTGCAACGGATACACTTCAGCCATCTTCAAAACCACCTTTTTTATCTTCTTCTCACTTCAACGCGAAAAATTCTTTCAAAATTCTTAAAAAATTCTTTCAGATTTCTTCCAGGCGCCAGAAAACCATTGTAACCGCGATTTTCAACCCGTCGATTATCTGGGTGCCTTTGTATTCTTCCCGGTAAATCGTTTTAATCGGCACTTCAGCGTAACGCAGTTCGTGCAACCCAACGTTTTTCACGATTTCGGACGATACGGCGTAACCCCACGAGTTCCAACACAACTTCGGCCACGCACTCGCCTCGAATGCCCGGAAGCCGGATTGCGTGTCGCGAACGTGCGTCCCGAACAACACGCGCTGCATTTCGAATATGAAGCGGTTTCCAAGTCGTTTCAGGAAAGGCATGTCTTTCTTTTCGTGGCGCGTGCCGATTGCGACGTCGTTTCCTTCCTTGAGGGCGCGCAACAATTTCGGTATTTCCGAGGCGTCGTGCTGTCCGTCTCCGTCGATAGTAACGATTACGTCGGCGCCGAGTTCGATTGCGGCTTCCGCTCCCGTGCGCAATGAAAAACCGAGTCCCATGTTTACGGGGTGCGTCAAAACAATCGCGCCCTCGCGCCGCGCGGTTTCAGCCGTCGCGTCGTCGGAACCGTCGTCTACGACTATTACTTCGTCAACGAAGCGCCGAGTGCCGCGAACAACGCCTGCAACGTGTTTTTCTTCGTTGCGCGCGGGAACCACCGCGAAAACCTTGACCCTGGTTTTTTTACTCATTATTTTACCTTTGAAATCTTAATCGCACTGCGCTTCGTAAATCTTGACGTAAAACGGTCCCGACTGCGTTTCGCCGCACTCTTGGTAACTCGAGTACCACGACTCGGTTTTAGGCTTCGGTTCGCCTTCGTAATTCGAGATTAAAACCAGTTTCTGCGGGTCGCTTGACGCCTTGCGTCCCGAGTAAAAACTCACTGCAGCGAACGGAATACCTTCAACGTAAACCGCTTCGCTCGGCGGAACATCGTGATACGCTTGCGCACCAGCCCAAGCGAACACTGTGGCGGCCGACTGCGATTTGTTCCACCGCGTCGTCACGTCCCAACCGATTACTGCGGCGCAGCAAGCGAGTTGAAGCAAAATCAGGGCGCACGCGACTTTTTTGC
>CAZOKY010000049.1:0-4583 GCA_964580705.1 Microcaldota archaeon
GCGTTTCGAACGAAGGCAAGGCGACGGCGTTCGGCGTGTCGGTTTCCGAGTTCGTTGATACTTTCGCGCAAGGGGAACGCGTGGAGTATTCTTCCTTGCCGCAAAACTTTTTCGAAGGCGGAGCGGAGTGGGTGATTGACGTGTTGCCTTCGGGTTCGCAGCGCGAGTTTTCGTACGGCGTGTTCCGCCAGGCGACTCAGGCGGAGCTTGCGAGCGCGCGCCCCCCCATCGTTTCCGTGCGTTCCGTCAAAACGGTTTCGGCGAAGCTCGATTACTCGCTGCTTTACGCCGCGTTGCTGGTGTTGGTTTCGGCTGGAGGCGTAGCCGCGTACTGGTTTTACTCGCGCAAGCGCGGCAGCGCATCGTAACTTTAACGCGTTCTATTCAATGCCCGCGATTTACGGCGGTACGCGATTTTTAGCGGTTTGACCCTCAATTCCGATTACTGGAAGTTTTTTTCACCGGAACCCTGGTGCGGCGCCTCGCTTTTTAAACTCGTTTCCGAAGCTACTAAGCTTTAACGCGGCTATAACCGCGTCAGCCCGCCCGAAGGGAATTCGCGTAAACCTTGAAATCGTGAAATCGAGGAAAACGGTTTTCGATGGAGGGGCGCGAGTGGTGAAAGTGGGTTTAAAGAGAAAAAAGATAAAAAGCGAAGAAAAGCGGTAAACGAAAGGCGACCTGGAAAACCGCCGTTTTCCGTTGTTTTGCGCTTTTGGGGGAGTGCGTCTCGCTGTCGCGCTCCCTCTATCATTCTCTTTCAAAGCGGATGACAATGTTTTGGACGTGTTTTGAAAAAAAGGTGGTTTGGAAAATGAAAATCGATGTCGGAGCAATGCTTTACCGGGAAATAGAAGACGCGATGCGAAACGTGCCAGTAGGCGTAATCGGGTTCGTGCGATCCGGCGACCGAGTCGTGCTCGAAGTAACCGGCTGTTAAGCGGTTGCTGAATTACCGTCAATCCTTCTTTTCTTTTTTATTTTTTCTTTTTTTTCACGTCGCGCGCTGTCGTGCGCCTTCGTTCACAATCCTTAAAATACTTAACCGCGTTTATTTTCGCGTTCGTTTGTTGATTTAGCCAACCCGCCGATTGAAATTAGCGCGAGAACGCGGAACGCGGTGCAGTTACAGTGTACGTCAAAAAAATAGTCCTCAAAAACTTCAAGTCTTTCGCGAGCGCGACCGTCCTGCTCGAGCCAGGCTTCGTCGCGTTCGTGGGGCCCAACGGCAGCGGAAAAACTAATTTAATCGACAGTTTGCTTTTTGCGTTCGGTGAATCGTCGTTGAAGGCGATGCGCGTAAAGCGCACGAGCGACTTGATTCACGCTTCCCACCCGTACGCGGAAGTCCACGTTTTCCTCGAAGACGCGGGCGGCAAGACAACTGAAATCCGCCGCGCCGTGCGCCGCGACGGGAAAGCGAAGTATTGGATGAACGGCAAACGAATCAAGAAATACGTCGTAGACGATTTTCTGGCGTCGAACCGCATTTCCTTGCACAACGTCATCAAGCAAGGCGAAGTGCAACGCATCGTCGAAATGAACTCGAAAGACCGCCGCGCAATCATCGACTTCGTCGCGAACGTCGCGGAATACGAGTCGAAGAAGCAGGAAGCGCTCGGCGAGCTCGAGAAAGTCGAGGCCCGCCTCCGGGAAGCGCGCGTGCTCACGGCGGAACGCGAAGGCTATTTGCGCGAGCTCGAGCAAGACAAGAAGAACGCGGAACGCTTCGTGGGGTTGGACGAAAAGCGCAAGCGCTTGAAGGCGACGCTGCTATGGCTCGAACTCACCGAATTAGAACGCGAGTTCGAAAGCGTCGTGAACACGCTGCTCGACTCGCAAAACAAGCAGGGGTCGCTGCAAAAAGAAATCGCGGCGCGCGACGCCGCAATCGCCGTCGAACACGAAAAGCTGGATGCGGTGAACAAGAAAGTCAGTGAGCGAACCAGCGGGAAAGCCGAACTGCTCCAGCGCCGCATTGAAGAATTAACGATTATCGTCAAGCAAGAGGAAGTCGTCGTCTCGACGCGAAAAGAATCCGCCGGTAAAGCGGAAGCGCGCGCGGCTGAACTGCGCAGGGAAAAAACGATTTCCGGGGACGAAGCGCGAGGCGCGGACTCGCAACTCAAGCAACTCATCAACGATTTCGACGCGATTAAACGCGTCGTCGACTCGGAAACCGCCGCAGTCGCGGCGTTAAACAAGCAAAGCGAATCGTTTTCGCACTCGTTCAAGTCCGCGCGCGAAACGCTCGACGCCGCGCAAGCGGAAATATTGGACTGCAAAGGAAAGCTTGCCGCGCTGCAAGCGGAAATCGGTAAACAACAAGCGGTGCGGGAACTCAAGCAGAAGGAAGTCGAACGCTTGCGCACGGGTGAAGGAATAGAAGAGTATGCGGCGCGCCGCAAATCGCTGGGAATCGAGGCGAAGGAAGAAAAGAAAAAACGCGAGTCTTTCGAAAAAGAAGTTGAAGCGCTTTCGGAAAAAGAGCGCGAGCTCGACAAGCGAATCGAAGCGCTTAACGACTTGATTCTCGCTGCGCAGCGGCGCATAGCCGAAAAAGAAGCGCTGTTGCGCGCTTCAGGCGAATCGAGCGGCGGCTCGCGTACAGCTGACGCGTTGCGCGACTTACAGCAAAGCGTTAAAGGAGTTCACGGGACAATCGCGCAGTTGTGCTCTTACTCGTCGAAGAACGCGTTGCCCGTCGCAATCGCGTTAGGCAACCGTTTGAATTACGTTGTTGTCGACGACGTCGCGACGGCGGGAAAATGCATTGACTATCTCAAGCAGGCGAAGGCGGGGCACGCCTCGTTCGTTCCCCTCAAACAAATCCGCAACCCGCCGAAACTCGATCGTGCGCTTCTCAAGCGGGCGGGCGTTGAAGGCGAAATCAAGGATTTCCTGGAATACGACGAGAAATTCGAGCGCGCGGTTGCTTTCGCGTGCAGCGGCACGCTCCTCGTCGAATCATTCGGCGTCGGCGAGAAACTCGTTGGGAACGCCCGCATGGTGACGCGCGAAGGCGAATTGTTTGAGGCGAGCGGGCTCGTTAGCGGAGGACACTTGACTCCGAAGACAAATCCGTTTATTGAAGCGCGCGAACTCAAGGAGTGGAACGAGAAACGCGTCGACGCCGAAAACGAGAAAAGCGGGAAACTCGCGTCGCTCGAGCAAACGCGGCAGGCGTTGCGCGAGGCGCGCCGCAAATCCGCGGAAAGCGAGTTGAAGCTTAGGACGATTGAGCTGCACGTTCAAAACGTGGACAAGACGGAAGAGGAAGCATTGCGCAAGAAAACGGATTTGCGCGCTTCGCTGAAGGCGTTGGCGGACGAAGTGCGCGCTTGCGACGACGCGACCGCCGCGGCTGAAGAGGAACGCAATGCCGTCGTGCGCCGCATTTCCGAGTTAAACGTAGGCGTGGTGGAAGCAAAGCAAGTGATGGATGTTGAGAAGGAAGAACGCTTCGGTTCGTCGATCAAGGAGCGCGAGCACAAGCTCGGCGAGTTGCGCATCCAGTTGTCGCAGAAGGAAGCGGAAGCGAAGTCGCTTCGCTCGAAGAAAGAGTTTTCCGACCGCGCGTTCGAGAAAGCAAGCAAGGAACTCGCTTCAGTGGAGGAAGACGAGCGCTCGGCGCGCGAAGCGCTGGCGACGGCGAGCGACAAGATTCGCGCCGCCCGCTCGGAATTGGAAGAGAAGAGTCGCGAGCAAAAGCAAGTCGAGTCCGCGCTCGAAGACTTGATTGAAGAAAGAGAGGAAATCGTGAAGCGGGAAGGCGATTTAGGTGACGAGAAAGGCAAGCTTCAATTCGCTTTAGACAAGATTTCGCGCGGGGACAACGAGGCGCGCATACGCAAAGGAATCGTGGAGACGCGTCTCGGCGACTTGAAAGCGGACTTCGAACCATACAAAAGCGTTCCGCTTCTCGAGAAGAAGACGGCGGAAGACAAGCCCGCACTAGGCGCGGAATTACGCGTGCTCGAGGAACAAATTACGGCGCTGGGAACAATCAATCTCAAGGCGATCGAGGATTACGCGCGGCGCGCGGGAGAACTCGTAGAGCAGAAGCTTCGCGTCGAGCAGTTAGGCAACGAAAAACAAGCGGTTATTAGCATTATCACGGAAGTGGAGGGCAAGAAGAAGGAAACGTTTATGAACGCGTTCAACGCGGTGAACGAGAATTTCAAGCGCTTGTTCAAACACGTTTTTGCGGGCGAAGGCTCGCTGGTTCTCGAGAATCCGGACGCGCCTTTCGAGGCGGGGCTAACGATTAAAGCGCAGTTGGAGTCGAAGCAAATCAAGTACCTCGAACTTATGAGCGGCGGCGAGAAATCGTTCGTTGCCTTGTTATTCCTTTTCGCGGTGCAGGCGTGCAACCCGTCGAGCATTTACGTTTTAGACGAGGCGGATGCGGCGCTCGACCAGCACAACTCGCTGAAGCTCTCTGAACTCTTGAAGAAGCTTGCGCGTACGACGCAGTTCATCGTCGTGACTCACAACGAGGACGTTTACAAGCGCGGGGACTGCTTAGTCGGCGTGAGCATGGCGCGGGCGGGTTCGCAAATCGTCGAGGTTCGTTTGAGCGA
>CAZOKY010000049.1:4683-7501 GCA_964580705.1 Microcaldota archaeon
TCGGCGTGAGCATGGCGCGGGCGGGTTCGCAAATCGTCGAGGTTCGTTTGAGCGAGGAGAAAAAGCTCGGCGAGAAACTGAAGTGAAAAACGCGCGCTGCCCTGCATGACTCGCTTTTAAACTTTAATCTCCAAAACTAGTTTATGGAATCGTTTTTGGTCAGTAGACGCGACGCTTTGCGAAGCGTGAAAATTCACAGTCCGAAAACAATCGTCGCCTTAGACGCTTTGCGTAGAAACGATTCTTCAGTGTTACTGGATTCGGCAAAAGGACATGAGCTAAGCAACTTGTCGATATTGTCCCGCGGAGAGTTCGACCACTTGATTTCGCGTAATCTGGAACCGAAAGCTTTAATCGACTTGAAAGCGGACGCCTTGCGAATCGAAGAGCGTTTAAATACGATTAAATGTCTTTTGCGTAGAGCCGAAATTAAAGCCGCCGAAGCTAGGGCTGCTGAAGCGAATGCCAAAGCCGCCGCGGTGCGAGCGAGGTACTTTAGGATGTCGAAGCCCGAGTTGCTTGCACTTCTCGAACGCCAAGTCGAAATAGAAAAACAATTGGTCGAATGGTTCGGCTAGAGCGCTAGAACGCTTGAACGCTCGAACGCCTGAAACGAGTTTTCGAGTTTTCGACGCCGTTCGACGCTGTTTTTAAATGACGGCTTGCAAAAACTATTCCCCGAATTTATCTTGAATGCTGTAAGGTGAAACCGTCATGGAAATCGTTTACGCTATCGAATCGGCGCAAAAAAGCAAGTTGACGCGCGTGCTCGAAGCCGAGCCTTATGCGGACGACTCGTTCGCGCGAGCGGGTTACGTTCTCAAGGACAGCGCGGCAGTCGGACTGCCTGCCGGGAAACTCGTTGCGTACGTGAAAGTCGAGGATGCGGCGTTGGCGGCGAAGCTCGAAGCGAAACTGAAAGCAATCGAAGGAATCGCGGCGCTCGCGGGCGCGGACAAAGAGAAGGTTGTTGCGGCGATCGCGCAAGAGCAGGATGCGGCGTGCAGCGGTTTCGGAGCCGTATTCGGTTGACGGCGCGGTATTCGGCTGAAAACGGTTGAATGCTTAAAGCGAGAGGAAGCAAAGGAAAAAAAGCGAAACAAAGGTTTTTTATTTAACCTGGTTGCACTCTTAATTCAGGGATTGTCATGCGCTGGCTTTTTGGAGGAAGAAGGGGCGGAGGCAGGCCGGCTCCTGCCCCGGGAATTACAGTAGACCCGCTGCTCAGGAAAGCCGAGATTTGGGAGCACGCGACTCACTTGACCGACCAGCTCATACGCAACGGCGTCATAAGCGATGCCGCCGTTCACCCGACAACGGGCAGAATTATTTTTGAAGTGCCCGGACTCGACGAATCCAAGCGACAACAAATAGCTGCTCTTTTTGAAAAGCATTGCCCTAAAATGGCTAAATTCGCGATTGTTCCGAGAACCAACAAGCTGCAGTTGGAACCGTTAGGCGACAACCAATCCCACTACACGCCTTTCCGCGTGGTAATTCAAGGCATGCACTAGCGCGCAAAGCGAGTAACAGTAAAAGCTTTTTTCTCCTCCCGCGGAAAAGCAAGTGTTTTAAACTCCTTTCGCCTTCTTTTTCGTTATGCAAAGCCAGTTCAAGCGTTTAGCTTCGCTTGTAGTTACAACCTTCTTGCTCGTTCAATTATTTGCGCCCGCAGCCTACGCCGCAACCCCTACTCCGACAGTTGCCGCGATAACCTCGGGTTCCGCAACTGCCGCAACTCCCGCTTACACCCCGCCGGCAGTAAAAGACTGCAAGGTTTACGAGATTAACGCTGCGGACCGCGACAAGCTTTGGGCGAACACGATGGGCTTCCTGCCCACCGAAATAAACGATTTAAGCAAGGAAGCCGCGGTCGCCAACACGAACAACGACCTCGTCGGCACGTTCCAAAACCCCGTCATGGCAACTGCGGTTCCCAACGCCGGCTTCCCGAGTACCGCAACCGGCGCCCAAGGCGAGCCCGGGGACGTGCGCGTGGTGGACGCCGCCGGACTTCTTTCAGTCGACCCGACTGAAATGGTGATTTACTTTTGCGGAGCGGACGACGACTGCAAGAAAATTTATTTGGACGACGACGGTAACGTCAAGCAGGACGCCGTGATTCCGGTTGTTTACGCGAAGGCTTACGCCGAAAGCAAGAAGAAAGGCGGCGGAGACCAGTTCGTTGCAGGGCTCGCGAGCTTGCGCAACTTAGGGTTGCTTCCGCAAGGCGGCGGATTGAATCTTCCGACTCCGACTCCGAATCCTTACGAGAACATGAAGCTTACCTTGCCGGGAATGCAGACGGGAAAAAACGAGTACGCGTTGAGCGATTTGTTGAAGTCCAAGAAAATGAATCCCGACACTTGCGTGATAGACTCGTTCATTCAAGGCCGCGTTTCTTACGAAGGCATTCTTGACGACGACTTGACTTACGGCGCTTTGTCGGAAGACACTTTGTCCGGGAAATACACGAACCCGTCTTTGGGAGGCAAAGTCGACCCGGAACTCACTAGCTTGACGAAAAACCAGCATTTTACCGCGAATTCGCTGCTCGGCTACCTCGCGTTGAACGGCGGGTCTAACATGCTCATACCGAGTTTTTACGAGCGTTGGATCAATCAAGCGAAGAAAATCAACGACGCGCAATTCTGGGTCTCGGTAGTTGAAACTTCGGTGGGCTGGGGAGTAACCAATTCCATCAACAAGTATATCTCCATCAAGGAAGAATCGATGAAGCACATCAGGGAGGCCGGCGAACTCATCGGAAGAATAAGCCAAAGCGGAAGACAAATTCACATAATAAATCCCGCGGCCC
>CAZOKY010000050.1:0-7374 GCA_964580705.1 Microcaldota archaeon
GGAAGACGGACGTGTTGCGAGGGCAGCTCGAGCAGGCGAGGAGCGAAATGCTGAGAAGCAAATAAATCAGTGATAAAACGGTTTAACAGTTTTTTTCCGGTGATTGAAAATGCAGTTTGATTGCGTCGCGGAATTCGAGTTCACGAAAGACTTGAGCGAAAAGAAAAGCGAGCTCGACGCCGTCATCGAACAGGCCAACAAAACCGTGTTGCGCAAAGGCGCGAAGGAAGTTCGCGAAGCAGCTCAAGCGAGCGACTGGCAACTCAGCGCGGACGGGAAAACGCTTACCGTGCGAATCGAGAGCGGAGCCGTCGTTCGCGCGCACGCCGCGCTCATCCGCCTCCGCAATTTCTTGAACGAGCAACTCGGGCCGAAGCTGAAGGCGGGAATCCGCGGGATGACCGTTAAGAAGTTCGACGTCAAGGGAATAACGCTGAAGCAAGCGGCGCTGCGCCCCGTCGAAATAACGTGTTTCGTTGACGAAGTCAAGACGAGCGGGACGAGCGCGTCGCTGAAACTCAAGGATTTGACGCCCGCGCTCATCGAAGACGGCGCAGTCGACCGGATTATACGCTTAGTGGAAGACAAGGTGGAGGCGCAGCATTACGAAGGCAAGGGGGAAGCAAAGAAATTGTTGTGGGCGAGCAACGCGAAGCAAACGCATTACGACAAGGACCCGGCGATTGAACTCGAGGCGCGCAATTGGATGCGGCGCACGCTCGCTAAAGCGCAATTCGTTTTCGGCCCGCAATTCGTTTCGCTCGCGAACGCTTTCAAGGATTTGCTGCAGCAAGAGGTTTACGCGAAACTCGGTTTTCGCGAAATGTTTTTCCCGAAGTTCGAGCCGTGGGCGGTTCCGCAGCGCAGCGGGCACGCTAAAAGCATTTACCCCGAAGCGTTTTTCGTCGCCGTCCCAAAGAAAAGCGATCCTGGGTTGTGGCAGAAGGAATCCGACTATTTCCGCATTACGGGCGAAGTCTTCAAGGATGATTTCGCGCCTAAACTCGACTTTGTTGGTATAATGAGTTACGCGCAGTGCCCGCCGTTCTGGCGTTTCCTTGAAGGCCGCGTGGTGCTCGACGAGTCGCTGCCGTTGCGCGTTTTCGATTGGAGCGGGCCGACGTACCGAAACGAGGCGGGCGGAACGCAAGGAATCGCGCGGCTTGAAGAGTTTCACCGCATTGAAACGCTTTGGGTGGGGACGCCGGTTCAAGTCAAGAAGATTACGCAAGAACTCAGCGACGCTTTCACGATGTTCTTCAACAAGACTATTGACCTTGATTTCCAGAAGAATTGGATTACTCCGTGGTTTCTCGCGCAGGAAGGCAAGCGCGGTTTGAGCGACAAGGCGAGTGAAGGCGTGGGGACGACGGATTTCGACGCTTGGCTTCCTTACCGCGGGGCGCGCGAGAAAAGCGAGTGGCTGGAGTTTCAGAACGTGAGCAACAACGGAGACAAATACCCGAAAGCGTTTTCAGTGAAAGCGCAAGGCGGCAACGACGAGTTGTGGAGCGGTTGCGCGGGCGGGAGCATCGAGCGTTGGGTTTGCGCGTTTCTCGCTCAAAAAGGTTTCGACAAGAAGGATTGGCCGAGCGCCGTGCGCGACCGCGTGGAACTCGGAAACGAAGTAAAGTTCGCTTGACCCCCTAGCGCTTGAAATCAAGTTTTACTTAGCTGAAGCTGTTGCGCTACGCGAAAGAAAATAAAAAAAGAAGAGAAAAAAGAATAAAAAACGAAAAACGGCGTTACGATTTTTACTTGCGCCTGCGCTTCGTTGCGGCGTAGTGCGGCGCGTAACCGCTTCCTTTCTTGGAATACGCGAGACCCAGCGCTCCGATTCCGGCGAGCAACGCGTTAACCACTATCGCCAGCACCCACTTCACGAGCAAAACGAAGTCCGGCGTAATGAAGCCCACGTGAACTGGAAACGGAGTCGGCGAGTAAGTCGTCGCCCCGAAAAACGCGGAATTAGCCGTAGTAATCAACGGCTGGAACGCGAGCGCGAGGACGAGTCCCGTCAAGCCGACGAAGAAGCCGAAAACAGCTCCTTTCACGACCGTTTGCTTGAGCGAGCGCGTCTTGCGGTAAGTAGCGAGTCCGACGAGAGCGGGAACGACTAACGCCACGACCAGGAGAATGAAATCAGCGACTTGAAACCACGCTTGCTCTTGCATCGTCAAATCGTACACGCTTCGAACGATTGCCGAGTCGTAAGCGCTGCGCACCGCAAGCAGGCAAGCCACTAACTGCACTAAAATCATGAAGTACAACGGTTTTCGCGCCACGTCGAGAAACTCGTTCAAATCCATTTCTCCATCCCCCCTCCGTTTTCAACGCTTCGATGTTTTCAACGCTTGCTTTCCGCGCTTCAAGACCCGCCTTATTTTTTCGAGTCCCGGTTTCGCTTTGCCGCCAGCCTTTTTCACGCGCGCGTGCGCCTTCATCATCCGCGCGTTCACATTCGCTTTCATCTTCGTCATTTTCGCGCCGATTCTCGCGCCGATTTTCTGTTTTAAAGGCGTCAAAGCGGTTGAAACGCTTAAACCGTCTCTGTTTAAAAACGCTTTCAAGACGGTTTTGCGCAAACGTTGCCTCCCGCCGCCAACTTGTTCGGCGGCAACCGCGGCTTCCACGCGCGAGTAAAACTCTTCGTACCCGCGCGCCGTGCGTTCCCAAGTGAATTCGTGTTCGACTATTTTTCTGCCCGCCAAGCCGAACCGCGCGGCCTTCTCCTCGTTTTGCAGTATCGCGTTAATCTTGTCGGCTAGCGCGCGCGAGTTGCGGCTCGGCACTATGAAACCGTTCGTGTCCTCGCGAATGATTTCCGGGATTCCGCCGACGTCCGTTCCTATCACGGGTTTCCCGCAAGACATCGCTTCGACTATCACCATTCCGAACGGTTCGTACAACGACGGGAGAACGAACACGTCCGCCGTCCTGTACAAGTCGACGAGCTCTTGGTCGGAAACTTTTTCCGTGTAAAGAAAAACTTTTTCCGCGACTCCGTGCGAGGCGGCGTAACGCAGCAATTGTTTTTCGAGCGGCCCGCGGCCGAGGAGCACTAACGCCGCGTCGACTTTGCGCATTGCCTCGATTAGATATTCTACTCCTTTTTGTTCAATCAGGCGGCAGACGCAAAGCACGACTTTCTTGTTTCGCGGAATCCCCAAACGCTTGCGCCAGTCGCCGGTGGCTTCGCCGGGCGTGAACAAGCGCTCGTCCACCCCGTTGTAGACGACTCGCTTCACGCCCGCGTATTTTTCCGAGAGCGTCGAGTCGAGCGTCGCCTGGCTGACTCCGATTACGCCGTCGCAACTGCCCATGACGAAGCGCCCGATGCTTTCGTCGTAAGCCTGGCCGCATAAATCGGTTGCGGGGTCGATTCCCACGGTTCGCGCGTTGTGAAGCGTCAAGCACGTCGTCTTGTCGAGCGCGTGCAGCAAAGCGATTTCCGTAAAACCGTAAACGAAGCGGTTGTGCATGTGCACGACGTCGGCGCGGCGCGCCAAGCGTTGGAGATCCAACGCGTGCTGGGGCATCAACGCCATGGGCGGCGGAAGCGGGTAGGGAAGCGAGCGAAGTATGATGGACGGCGTGCGCACGACGTTTACTCCGTAAATTTTTTCGAATTTCTTGGTTTCAGGCAAACGCGCGGTGAGCACGGTTACTTCGTGTTTTTTCGCCAGGCGCTTGCTGACTTCCAGAAGGTGTTTTTCCGTGCCTCCTTGGTACGGATGGAAGAAAGGGTTCAACATCAGTATTCGCAGCGTTTCGGCCATGGCGTGTTTCCTCGCAAAAGTAAACGCGGGAAGGGTTTTTATGCGTTTGGCGCGTGTTACTGGATTGCAATGATTCAAGAAGCCCTTGTTTTGCTTGCCGCTTTGGCCGTGCTCGCCAAGTCGAGCGAGTGGGTGATCGAACACGTTATGGTCATCGCCCGCTTTCTTCGCGTGAGCGAGTTCGCAATCGGCAGCGTGCTGGTTGCGGTAGCAACCAGTTTGCCTGAATTCGTCGTAGCAATAGTAGCCGGTTTGGGCGGGGAACACGCGCTCCCGGTTTCAGTCGGCAACGTTCTCGGAGCGAACATCGCCGATTTGCTGCTCGTAATTGGCGCTAGCGCGTTAGTCGGACGCGTCGTGATTAAAAAACACGAGACGCGCAGTTTGCTGGCTGTGCTCGCGTTGGCGGCGCTTCTTCCGCTGGCGTTGTTTTTGACTTGGGCCGGACAAATCGTCGGCTTTTTGCTTTTGGTTTGCTTCCTGGTTTACGGCGCCTTTATTTTCAAGCAGAAAACCGAGAGCGACTTGCGCGACGGCGCGCCCGTTTCTTTTTCGCAAGCTTTGACCGCCGCCTTGTTTTTCACTGTTGGAATCGTTTTAGTGGTCGGAAGCGCGCGTTTCGCTTTGGATTCCGCCGTTTCAATCGCCGAATCTTTCGGTTTGTCCAAGATACTGCTCGGCGCCACGCTGGTTGCGATTGGCACCACGCTGCCTGAACTCGCGGTCGGGTTGGCTGCAGTGAAAAAACGCAGGAGTTCGCTTGCAATCGGCAACGCGGTCGGTTCGTGCATCGTGAACCTTACGCTCGTTTTAGGTACGGGGTTGTTTCTCGCGCCTGTTGTGCTTGACGCGGCGAACTATGCTGTGCCGTTGGTTTTCGTTTTCCTGTCTTGCGCTCTCGTCGGATTCTTCGTTTTGCGCCGCGAAAACATCGGGAGGTTGCAGGCGGTTGCGTTGCTGGCGTTGTACGCGTTGTTTTTGCTTGCGTCGTTCGCGTTAGGCAACTTTTTTTGATTAAACGCCGATTAAACGCCGGTTAGACATTGAATTGTTCTTCTTCCATTGGCGCGACGGCGTTGAAACCGTGTTCTTCGCGCAACTCGCGCGCGAATTCGACGCAAACCGCGGCGTCTCCGTGCATGCAGAAAACCCTTTCGGCATTCACTTTCTTCACGTAATCGAGCAACTGCGTTTTCCCGCTGTGCGCGCTGAAATCCCATTGCGAGAATGGAATGTGCACGGCTTCGCGGCGCGAGCGCTCGTTAACCCAAATGCGTTCGCCCGCCGCGAGCAGCGAACCGTTCGTTCCCGGAACTTGAAAACCCGTCATAAAGATTACGCCGTTCCCCCTGCGGTTGAGGGCTTGCAAATACGATAAGGCGGGTCCTCCGTCAAGCATTCCCGCGGTTGCGACGATGACGCACGGTTTTTCGACTACTCGCTGGCGTTGTTCCTTGGATTCAATTCGTTTCGCTCGCGCGAGCGACGCGTTCAACAATCCCGCGTTCTTCACGTAAGAAGGAAAATCGAGCGAGATTTCGCTTACAGTCGCGCCCATTCCTTGCAGGAAAACGTCGCCGCGCAAGCGGTTCGCGTGCAACACTTGCAGAACTTCTTGAGTGCGCCCCACGGCAAAGCAAGGCACGAGCGCGACGCAATCGTCGTCTACTGCTTTCTGGACTTCGCTTACGAAGCGGCGTTCGAGTTCGTCGCGCGGCGGGTGCTCGCGGTTCGCGTAAGTGGATTCGACGATGAGCGCGTCGACTTCCTTTTCCGGGGGTTTGGCTGGATTGTGCATGCGCGTTTCGCAGCCGTTCAAATCCCCTGAATACAAAAGGCGTTTTCCCTTGTGCTCGACGAGGATTTGGGCGGCGCCGATGATGTGCCCCGCGTCCAGGAATTTGAAGCGCGTGCCGTCGTAGAATTCGTAGTTCAAGCCGTACGGCAAGCCGAAAAACTTTTTGTACAAGCTTTTGACGTCTTGCTTTTTGAAGGGAAGCGCGCGGTGGTTGCGCAACGACACTTTTTCGTTGTCGTCGAGCAAGAGCTGAGTTATTGGAATCGTTGGGAACGTCGCGAAAACGGGGCCTCTGCCTTCGCGCGCGGCAAGCGGCGTGGCGCCCGAGTGGTCCAAGTGAGCGTGCGACAAAACGCACGCGTCGAACTTGTATTGGTGGATGGGCGGCGCGGCGTGTTCCGTGTGCACGCGCAAACCGCAGTCGAGCAGGAGGCGGACGTCGCCGAGTTGCGCTAGGACGCTGCTTTTGCCTACTTGCCTGCACGCGCCGAGAAAAGTGAGTTTCACGCCGTTTATCGCCGAGCGTGATTACGCGAAGAGCGTTTTTAATTGGTAGATTTTTGCGTTTTAACGGCATCGAATGAATTAAAAGAGTTGCGCGTCATAAATCGGATATGCAAGAACGACGACCGCCAGGAAAGAGAATGACGTGGACCGATGCGATGAACACTGATTTTGCGTCAAACAAAACAGATTTTTTTGGAAGCGGTTCGCGGTTTAGTTGGGTTGCGGATAACGTTGTTGGAAAAACTTCTTCTAACGACCTGATTTTGGATGTGGGGGGGGCTCCGGGTCATCTTGCGAACATGATGACTGAAAAAGGCAGGCGAGTAATGGTTGCGGACACTGAGCCACGCCCAAAAGAATTGCCTAAAGTAATTACTTATTTTTCCGAGCCTAGCCACAAAATGCCTTCGGTTAAGAGTGGTTCCGTGGATTTCGTTGTGTGCGACCACGGCGTAAATTATTTTCCGAACATTATGGCTTCTCTCCGCGAGATTAGGAGGGTTCTAAGAAAACCGTCTGGCGCCAAGTCTGGAGGAAGGGTTTTCATCGTTACTCCCGAGCCGGGCGCTTGGGAGAATGAACCTAATTGCTCGAAAGCCGCGACTTTTCTCTTGGCGAGTTTGCGCAAAGCCGCTAAAGGCGAAAAGGTTTCGGTCGAACGGACGCAGAAGAAAGTCGAAGAGATTATGCGAGAAGAGTTCAAGAGTACTGGCGGCCTTCCTAAAATGTGGGAAGAAGGCGAAGAGCGTTTAGAACGTTTTCAGACAATGTGCGGGGATCCTTTTATTAGCAGAGGAATGCCGAGAACTGACCCGCTTCGTTTTGTCATGGAATCTTTGGTTGCGTTAAGATACCGGGAATTAGGCAAGAAAGTTTCGTTCGAACCGCAACTCAGGAATATGCGGGACTTTAAAGCGACTCAGGGAACGTCGCGTGGTTTGCGCCCGCAAGAGTTGACTCGTTTGCTTGAACAACACGGTTTCAAAATCGTTTCTAGATCCGTCGAGCCTAAGACTAAGGCGCTGGCGTTTTATGCTGAACTAGCAGGCAAACAATAGCGTTGCTTGCTGGCCGAGTTAAAAGTGCAGGGGGAGGGATTTGAACCCTCGAACCCCTAAGAGAATGGATGACACACGCGCAACGGCTTATAACCGGATTAAAGCTTAAACGCTTTTTCCGTTAGATTACGCGCCTTGAGTCCATCGCATTTGACCAAGCTTTGCTACCCCTGCAGAAGTAAAGTTTATTCAAGCCAAGCCTATTTAACCTTTTTATTCCTAACCCGAAACG